>JARGOJ010000578.1 GCA_029210225.1 Planctomycetota bacterium | reverse complement strand
CATCCCAGCGGGTGCTCCGACTCGCCTGGCTCAGTGTTACTGGCCCGGGCCACTGACGCTAGTTCTCCCTGTTGGTGAAACGACCGTGGGATATCGGGTGCCTGAACCGTTGGCAATTCGTCAGCTGATCTTGACCTCCGGCTGCGAAATCGTCGCCACAAGTGCCAACTTGACAGGTCAAGACCCAGCGACGAATGCCGAAGAGGCGCAAGCGGCCCTTGGTGACAAAGTTGACCTTATATTAGATGGTGGTCCATCTCGCCTAGCCCATCCCTCCACCGTCGTCGCGACCGACGAGAAGGGAACATTGACGGTCTTGAGAGAAGGCGCCATTTCCAAACGGAGCATCCTCCAAGCGAGCGCCCGTGTTTTTGTCTTTCTTTGCACTGGAAACACTTGCAGAAGCCCCATGGCCGAGGCCCTGCTGCGCTCAAAGGTCGCAGCCCATCTCAAGGTCGACCCCGGTGAGCTGCTCGAACATGGCTATCTCATTTGCTCCGCGGGTATCGCCGCTCAGCAAGGGACTGAAGCGAGCCAAGGATCCGTCCTGGTCATGGCCGAAAAACAACTCGATCTCTCGACCCACCGCTCTCAACAGTTGGCATACCCTTTGCTAGCTCTCTCCGAATGCGTCTTTGGTTTGACCCCAAATCATGTGACAACGGCCAAACGTTGGTTCCCTAAGTTTGCCGATAAGATAGTTCCCTTAGATCCGGCAGGTATCCCCGACCCCATCGGCGGAAGCCTTGAAGACTATAGGCACTGTGCCCAACACATCGAGGGCCGCATAGATCTGCTTCTAGAGGAGATCAAAGGGAATTAGGTATTGGTTGTGGTTAAAGGAGGAACGTTGAGGTGCAGAAAGTAATGGACGATCCTTACAAGGTCCTGGGGGTCCCCCGCGACGCCGATGAAAAGGCGATCAAAAAGGCCTACCGAAAGTTAGCGCACAAGTACCATCCTGACCAGAACTCAGGCAACAAAAGCGCTGAAGCAACCTTTAAATCCGTCAACGCGGCCTATGGAATCGTCGGCGATAAAGAGAAGCGGAAGCTCTTCGACGAGTTTGGCGCAGCCTCGTTGCAAAGCGGCTTCAACGAAGCCCAAGCTCGTCAATACAGCAACATGTATGGCGGCATGGGCGGCGGCATGGGCGGCGGAATGGGTGGTGGAGGCTTTGAAGACATCTTCTCTCGCCTCTTCTCTGGAGGAGGTGGCCGAGGTCATGGTCGACCGGTCGCTCGACGCGGCTCCGATGTGGCCAGCCACTTGCGAATCGACTTTGTAACCGCCGTCAAAGGGGGAAAGCGCAGCATCCGTATCGGTGGCGAAACCCTCGAGATAGATATCCCTGCTGGGGTCAAAACCGGCCAGAAGATACGACTCACTGGTCGGGGCGAACCCGGGACTTTGGGGGCTCCTAACGGCGACTTGAAAATTGAAATCACTGTGACCGACCATCCCCTCTATAAAAGAGAAGGCGATGACATTCACTTCGATGTCCCTGTGACCATGCTCGAACTGGTTGCTGGCGCGCCCATAAACGTGGATGTTCCTGATGGCTCGATCGAGTTGAACGTTCCTGCTGGCAGTCAAAATGGTCGAAAGCTTCGAGTAAAGGGCTTGGGTGTTCCGAAACGTGACGGAAGCCGTGGAAACTTATACATCCACCTAAATTTAGTGTTGCCAGAGAGTGACGACCCTCGTCTTTTGGAATGTGCCCGTGACCTCGACAAGCTCTATAAAAAGTGTCCAAGAAGCGCCTCATAATCACCGATTCAGCAACGAAAAGCCGCCCCCAGGATTCGAATACATCTTCGGTGGCTTTCTACTGCTCGGATTGCTTTATGGAACTCTCGCCGACGCATTCAATGTCCTCTTCGAGAAAGAGCAACAGCTCGGGCTGATCTTTGCCATCGCTGTGGGCTTCGTCAATTTGACGAACCTCTTTCGCATCCAACGATCCCCCAAGGGCGCCTTTGCACTCCTCGCAGGAATGCTTCTCGCCTTTGCGTCCCGGCTCTTTGATCCTTCGTACATTGGCCTCGTTTTGGTTTTTGCGCCGAACGGCGGCTATCTAATCTACGACATGATTCTCAAGCCGGCCATTTTCCGTAGTTCCCAACGAACACTTCTTTCGAAAATTTCAAACGCAGGAAACCACGAGCTGAGCCCCCTTGTCTCGTCAATCCACTCCGATTTCTACCCCCCTCTTCTCGATATCCTCGTTGCAAAAAAAGTCTCCTCAGACTCTGAAGCCTTAGCGATGCTCCCCGCAACGATCCAATTCCGTTTGGCAATGAACGAGGAAGCTGCGCCAGCAGATAGGTTTGAGCGCGGACTGCCGCTCCTAGAGCGTCAAGAAGATCTAAGTGACCTAATCCCCGACCTCGCATCAGCCTTCGAAGACAGTGAGGCCGTCAAAAGTCATGAAGCGCGCTTAAAATCGATATTTACGGGAGAAACTGAGGCTCTCCCAGCCAACCAAGCGGCGCTGCTCTGCATGTTCTTTGTGGCTGAACACTCCCGAGAAGCATACTTCGATTGGCTTCCTCTCGCGTTCGACATTCTGCGTAAGAACAATGATCCCCTTGTGATTTCCTGGATCGAAGAGAGCTTGGTACTCTTCCCTGAAGAGAAAGTCACAGAGATGTTGACCTCCCTGAAGCTGGATTTATCGAGCGGACATTTCTTGAATGTGACAGCTCGTTGGATAGGCCCCCACTACCTTGAACAGCTTGTTGCTCTCCTGAAATCAGACGATCCAAATGTTCTCGGGACCGCCGCCTTTATTTTTCGGAACTGGCATGAGCAAGGGAAGCTTGGACCCCACGAAGCAACTGTCACAAGACCATTCGCAGATGTTGTGCGACGTATCCGCTCGGTTCATCATAGTGGAGAGAATATTTATGCCGATGAATTAGTAGCCGATTTTGAGCAAATTTTATCAAGCCTGAACGCTGAGCAAGGCTAAAACGATAGGTGCCCACGACAACGGTTTCACGTGGGAAAACAGGGGCCTTGAGCTGCTTCAACCTTTGAAGAACTTGCCTTGGAGTGGATATTTGGGGCAGTTTTACGAAGAGACTCGAAACCTTGTGAAAGAGACGCTACGGCGCTATGTTGAACGCGGAGGATTCGACACATATGCTTGATATTACCCCGGAGTCCTTAACGTTTCGCAGCCAGTGCATCGAAGAGTTTGCTGGTGACACCTTGGATCGCATAATCATGCGGATCCACTGCGACGCGTGTGAGTTCGCTGGAGAAAACTCGGCCCTCGTCGCGACGACGGGCTTCGGATTTGAATCGATAAAGCAGCTTCGAGAAGTTGTCGAACGGATTGTCAGCGAGGGCGACTTAAGTTGCCCGGAATGCGATGATCCCTTGGTCGAGCTCGTTAAGGTCTATTACATGGCCTACTCGGAAACCCTCGAACTTGACTTTATCGCTGAATTTGACCCGCCAAGCCCTCCTCATAACCGTTGGTTGCTCGGCTGCTATATGCGAGGAGAATCGACGGAGCGAATATCAGTCGCCGATACCCGACTCCCTCAAATTTTTCGCGAAACACTTCTGCGAGCTGCCGCATCGGCGTCTGAGCTGGGGAATAACCCGGAGCTCGCGAAGAAGTTGATTGCTCGAAGCGTTGAGCTTTTCGGGCACTGTCCTCGTGATCGCTACTTGTTAGCGACCGTCTGCCGCGAAAACAGCGAGTTTGCAGAGGCCTTAGAGTGCTTAACGGACCTTGTTGAAGATCAGAGTGAGTGTCAGAGGAGTTTGTTTGAGATCGGTGTCACGCACTTTGCGGCCCTTCGGGCAGGACAAGATCAGCTTGTGGAAGCCTTTACCGCGTTTTCGACGGTGCTTGAGATCAACGATACCCACGCTCCAGCCCACCTCTATCTCGGAAATTTGTATCTTGGTCTAGGACGATTCTCCGAGAGCCTTGAGCATTTTGAGGCCGCTGCTCTCGCTGAAATCGACATGATGGAAGCGCATTTTAATGCGGGCATAGCTCTTCTCAATCTCAATCGCCCCAATGATGCGCTCAACTACTTTGAAACCGCCAGGGAACTCTCTCCCACAGATGCCGATGTCGCCAAGCGCATGGCCGAATCTCTAGAGGCTCTCGGACGGGGCGATGAGGCAGTGGAATGGCACACTCAGGCCGAGGCCCTCGCAAACGGCGACGAATCTATCGAGGGGACACTTGAAGACCTGGGCTTGTTGTAAGCCCTGAACTTCATTATGGTCTCGTAGGCTTCTTTGGCTTCAGAGATCGCGCGCCATACTCTGAGACCTGATTGAAAACAGAACACAAACGCGACATCTTTTCGTGGCGGTCTTTATTGGACTCGTCCTAGGGTTCTCAGTAAGATTTTTTATTTTTCGGGAACTGACGTCGTTTACGAAGTGTTCAGAGGCGTAGGAATTGTTCTATGGGTTTGGATTCTGGCCAGCCCACCGATGAGGAACTGATCGTAGGATGTCGAACGTCGACACCCGAACGAAAAAGGGACTTGATTGGTTTGCTTGCCGAGAGACACCATCGTGGTTTGCTTAACTTTTTGTTCTCGATCGTGAATGATCGTGAGATCGCGGAAGATCTCGTTCAAGAGACTTTCATTCGCGTCTACAAGAGTGCGGAGAATTATCAAACGATCGCAAAGTTCTCGACTTGGCTTTATCGCATTGGTCGGAATTTAGCGCTGAATGAGATTCGGAATCGAAAGCGGCGTCCTGCTTTGGTTTTGAACCAACGAGTGGGAGGAACCGGCGACGATTCTGGAGGTGAGATCGCCTCAATGATCCCGGCTGACTCGGCAGAGCCCGGCGAGATCGTTGAGAAGAAGGATACAGTTAAGTTGGTTCGCTCGGTCATCGAGACACTGCCGGACACATTTCGAGAGGTTCTCGTGTTATGTGACTTGCAGAAGTTGAGTTACCAAGAAGCCGCAGAGGTCCTGGAAATCAAGATTGGAACTGTTCGTTCGAGGCTCAGCCGCGCTCGTGCTCAGTTTGAAGAAAAGATGCGCCGAGAGATGACTCAAAGCGCCCATGAATCAGAAAGTCGTTCGTGACAACCTGTTAAGCGCTTCAGTTCAGTCTGGAAATGCCTAACAGTTGTCGAGTTTGAAACGTAAGGCTTGCTAACAAGTCAAAAAAGATGTCCAGCCGAAGCGCTGGTGAGGAGAATCACATGACCGCCAACTGCGGTCAAATTCGGGAGATCTTGTCGGGAGCCATCGACGATGTTTTTCTTGTCGACGGCGAATCCGATTTGATGGGCAAGCACCTCGCTGATTGCGCCGAATGCCGTGAGCATCAGGAGCGCCTTCGGGGAGCTGTGAGTTTGCTCCAGGGTCTTCCCTATCTTGTGGAAGCGCCGACTTCGAGCGCTCCCGCATCCTCATTTTTAGGAAAGCTCAATCTGTCATTAGTGGCCCTCGAGGGTGCTCAAGGCTCCGGCGATGCCATTGAAGCTGAGGCCGATCTTGAGTTGGCTCAACCATCAAGCTCATCGTCCTCTCGTTCCAAAAAGAAGCGATCCTCTAGAGGGAAACGTTCATCCGCACGTCGTCGCGTTCCTGCTTCTCCAGGAGACGATCCTTGTGACGACTTTCAAGAGCTTATCTCCGGCTCTCTTGACGACTCTCTCCTTCCCTCAGAGTCCGATCAGCTATCAAAACATCTCTCCCTCTGCCTAGCCTGCGCAGATTACCAGTCTCGCCTCACGCTCCAACGTGGGACCTTAGAGAATTTCTCCCTCATTGAGCCTAATGAAGACTTCCTTGAATGGATCTCTGAAACGCTCGCCGATTGCGCTCAACTAGAGCGAGATGCGCTCACCAAACAGGCCTGGGATGGGCGCCTGAGTTGGATGCAAAAACAGACGGGACCGCTGCTCAAACTAGCGGCTGCTGTTTTGTTAGTGATAGGCGCGGTGGCTTTTCTTCAACACCAACTCAATCCACCCAAAAAGTCTCGCCGCGTTGCCAAAGATTCAAAGCCAAACAT
>JARGOJ010000577.1 GCA_029210225.1 Planctomycetota bacterium | reverse complement strand
TCACTGTTTTCATTCGCTTACGGACAGAAGGCTCGGTCTTTTCCTTCCGATTAAAGCAATCCCAAAAAGTGATTCTTCATTCCAAAAGACGGCTCGATCACCGCGTCGTATCCAGCAAACTGCGCTGCAACCATTGGGAGTATCCATTCTTCATCCCGCCAACGCATCCCAAGACGACTGGCGAAGCCATCGGCAAATCCCTCGGATTTGTTTAGGAACAGATAAGACAACGCCTCGGTAGCCTCCCGACGAGATCGTAGCCCCATACTTCTCCTTCGCTCATAGGCCCGCAGATTACTCGCGCTCCAATCGCCCTTGGCCTCTACGAGAGTCTCAGAGAGTACCCGTGCGTCGTTGAGCCCCAAAGACATGCCAAAACCTGTAAAGGGGTCCAGGCAGCCTGCTGCGTCTCCTACCAAGGCGAAGCCGTCTTCGACAATTCCGGCAAAGGACATGGATTGACCCGGCTGAGTCTGCAACTTCGTCCGAGGCTCTATGCAGGTGCCTCCCAGCTTCTCCCATGTTTCCGGCAGCGCACTCCGTAGTATCTCTAGATGATTGGCAAGGGCATCCTCCGACCGAAGCTCATCCCGATAGTCTTTGTGATACTCAAAAGTGCAGCGGAAGTGATTTTCAGGAAAAGGGAAAACAAAAACGGCTCCAAGCTCATGATGCCCCACATGAACATGTTTCTCCTCGTAACTCTGCGCCTTTCCCACAAAGCCTTGAACAAAGGTCTCCCGCTTGTGCTCATAAGGTTCAAAGTTCATCAATCGCCGGGTCTTCGAATGAACACCGTCCGCCGCAATCACCAACTTCGCCACGATCGTCGAATTGTCCCGACTCTTCAATGTGAACCGTCTATCCAAAGCTCTCTCCAGGCTTACGAGCTCAAAGCCAAAGCGGAAATCAACACAGGAATGCCCGCTGGCCTTTCGCTGTAGTAATTCATAGAGCGGTTTGCGCCAGCCGCAGAGACCCCGAGGCTTCCATGCATTCTCACCGACGGAGAGCGGCGCCGGAGCGAGAGAATAATCCACTTTGCAACGACCGCGATCAAACGCAGCATGATGCAAAACGGTCCCTTCTGTCTCCATACAAAGCTCCCGCAGCTCTTCGCCAAAACCCAAACTATCCAAAACCTCCACCCCTGAAGGCATGATCAGCTCTCCTCGCAACAATTCAGGGACTTCTGTCTGGCGCTCTAAAACAGTTGTCGGAATGCCCTGCTTCGCTAAGGCGATGGCCAGAGTTGTCCCAACAAGCCCACCCCCAACAATGACAATGTCGACTTCTTCATAGCTCATGGTCACCCACCTTTGAATAGCTCTCGGAGTATTTTTGAATCAGACCTTTGTACAGCTCGGCGCTTCTCCGTGGCCTTCGTTCCTGACTGTCGTAGTCCACTTCATAGAGTCCAAAGCGAGGTTGAAGACCTTCATGCCATTCGAAATTGTCCATCAATGACCAATGAAAATATCCTCGAATATCTACCCCCGCCCCCGAGGCCCGAGAGAGCGCTTCCAAATGATCGGTCAAATACTTTGATCGGCGCCGGTCCGAGGCATCGGCGATCCCGTTCTCAGTGACGTAAATAGGCTTGTGATAGTCGTTGTGTGCCCTAAGCAGCGCTTGCTCAAATCCGGGAGCATCCTGAGGCCAACCATTGTCACTGCTCTGTTCTCCCGAACTCTTTGGTATTAAACCCATAAACTTCAAGACCCCCAATATATTGGCGGGCATCCCCATGAAGTAATTCATTCCAACAAAGTCAAAGCAACCCTGAATCTCTGGAGCGACCTCTCTATATGTTTGGAATTTAATAGTCCCACTCGACAGCGCATCCAAAAACCCCCAATTAAACTGCTCCCCGATCCTCTTGAAAATGCCTCCAAGATCCCAGTGACTCTTTTTCCAAGAGACAATGTGAGGAGACACTCCTAGCTCCACTGAGCGCCCGGGGAATCGCTTTTCTAAATTATTGTGAATGGTCCTGTATGCCTGAGCATGCGCCTTTATCAAAGCGGCCTGGCATCGATCCGCGAGGTCGGGACGTAAACGTCGGCCGGGAGGAAAGACCCCCGCCAAATAGGAGGCCCCCGCCTGCACATTAGGCTCATTGATCGTGACGAAGTGGGAGACCCGATCGCCGAATTGATCCGCGACCCAAGAGACATGTTTGTTAAAAGCCGTCAGTGTCTCTTGATTTAGCCAACCACCTTTATCAGCGCACCAGCGCGGCAGGGTAAATTGTTGGAGCGTCACAAAAGGCTGAAGGTCTTTATCCAGACAGGCATCGATCAATTGATGATAATAGTCTATGGCCATCGGGCAACGTTGTCCGTGCTTCGGCTCAATTCGAGACCACTCCAAGCTAAGCCGAAAGGAATTTGTCCCGAGATCCCGAGCCAAATCTAGGTCTGACTCAAAGCGATTCCGGAAATCACTGGCGGCGCCAGATCGCTTAGAATCTTGCTCAAAGTCCCACCAGTCATTGTGAATATTGCCTCCCTCCACCTGGTGAGCGCTGGTCGCCGTTCCCCATAAAAAGCCTGGGGGCATCTTTTGCCAATTCATGACTTCTCCTCCATCTTTGCCCCGGCCGACAAATCATTAAGAAATCGACTTGGAATAGACGCGCCGCAGCCAACCATGGCTTTTGCCGAGCGGACGTAGCGCATCATCGTGAGTAAATTGCCCCGCAATTGAATGCGCCTGGTCACCATGCCCGCGATCGGATCTAATCGCTTCGACAAGACATCAATCCAACGCTCGTGAGTCGCGATCAAACAATAAGGTGCCGTGTAAGCTTCTTCTAAGGTGACCTTGCGAGCATCCCGACATCGGCCCCCGTCGACATCAAGCCAGACACAGAAATTATCTAGCAGGCCGTTCTTTGGATCGGCCTCGACCACCATAGCAATCGCGCCGTGATGCCAGGAACTCGCCACATCTCGATAATTGTCACTGTTATTCAAGGCCTCTTTATAGGCTTGCACCCACTCTTCACTGGGGAATGCATACTTCATTGTTTCACCGTTTCTAGCTTTGTCGAAGTAGACTTCTCGCCCCACTCCGTGAATCGATCGCTCATTTCTAAAAGTCCTAAATACATCGAGATACCCACTCGCCGCAGCGGGTCTGGGGGTAGCCACGGCGCCTTGCTACGGAACCACGGGAGAGACTTCTCACCGTCCCCGATGAGCTGCTTCGCAATCACCGCTCCGCTCGCCGTCGCTAAGGCCAGGCCATGACCACACCAAGCTCCGGCAAAGTGAAGCGTGCCTTCAGAGCCTAGGGAACCCAATATTGGCAATCGATCGAGAGTAAAACCCATGGGTCCAGACCAAGTGTTCGCTACGCACAGCTCGGACAAGCTGGGGAAGACCTTACGGAAGTCCCTCTCAACTCTTTCAATGGCCTTCCCATGAACCCTCTCCGAAACGCCTTTTGTGTGCTTTGCAGTCGCTAAGGAAGGTTTCCCTCCGCCAAAGAGAATTCTATTGTCTGGAGTCAATCGGAAGTAATTGAATAGATTGCGGAACTCAACAATAGCCTCTCTTCCCTCCCAGGGAAGTTCCGCGAGTTGCTGCGGCGATAGAACATCAGTAAGCAAAACGTGGGTATAGAGCGGAGTGACACGCCCCTTCAACAATCCTAACTGCGCCGTGAAGGCATTCGTGGCCACAACAATTTGCTGCGCCCTCACTGTCCCATTCTCCAATTCCAGAACCGTCGGCGCCCCCGGCTGGATCGCCTTGACTGGGCTGTTCTGAAAAATCTTGACGCCACGCTCAATGGCGAGCCTGGCTAATTCTTGACACAGCATAGCCGGATTGACCAGCCCGGCTTGTTTGAAGGCTACTCCGCCATAGTAGTCCCCCGGAAGGCGTTGCTTGAATTGATTGCGGTCTATGTATGGGACATCAAAGCCAAGCTCTCTAAAGCTCTTAGACTGCTCAAGCAACGATCTCCCTTGAGACTTTGTTCTGGCTACAAGAATTTGCTCAGAGAGCTCCAATTCACAAGATAAATTTTCATGGTGAATAAGTGAAACGACACTCTCCACAGCCGCCACACTGGCTGCGTACATTTTTTGAGCGCATAAATCGCCAAATCGATCTCGCAAGTTAATAATTGATCCGCCGACCCCAGGTCCAAGCATACCCGTGCTAGCGCCGCTTGCCCCAGAACCCACAACTCCGGCCTCAACAACAATAACGTCCCAGTCCGGCTTCTCCTTCTTCAAATAATAGGCCGTCGACAGTCCCGTCAGGCCTCCTCCCACAATCGCCACCTCTCCTTTGTGGGAGCCAGTGAGAGGATCATGCTTCCTCTTTGCGATTCCAGAGAGCCAAGCGCTCGTTCCATTGATGCTCATATCGACCTCGTCAACATTAACAGGCGCAGCAAACAGCTCAGACGAAAGCGTCCTTGATAGGCCACGTATTCTGGGACAATGACCCCAGGCTTCCATTTCAATTTATACTGAGCCTGACTTTGCGCTGGATAGATAGCTTTCCCATGAATCGACAGTTTCATCAGTAACCACGACACCACTTTGCTGCGACCTTCAATGATGTCCGTCTCCATTCCACAGCCCATAAAGGGCGTCAATCCGAAATGAAGAAAGGATGTTCCTTCGTTCTTAAAACGATCCAAAGCTGTGACATTGATCAGCTCCATGACCCCAGGGGGCGCGTCAGGAGAGCGACGGGATAAGTCGTGCATGAAACCGGGTTGTTCTCCCCAAACGGGCACATAGCTTATAAATCCAAGGACCTTGTCTTCTTTGAGCGCTAGAAAGACCCGCCGCATCGAATCGTGAGGACCGCCGAGTTCGCCGACCATGAAATCGAGGAGCTTCTTGAAGCGACCTTTGCTGCCGAGCCACTCGATTGTTAAGGATTGAAGCTCTTTGTCGTAGTGATCGGACCGGCTTTGATCGATGCCAAGTTCGACAACCTCGACTCCGGCCTTTCGCGCTCGATTCACCTTGTTTCGCAGTCGAGTGAATTTTGAGCCAGCGGTCGTAAATGTATTGAGTTCGACCGAGTAAGAACGCCCCAACTGATTCAGTCGAAATCCCGCATCTCGATAGAGAGGGATGTCCTCTGCTCTCAGCTGTAGAGCGCATATCCGCTTGTTTTGTGAACGGGCGAATTGGCGGAAACGACTTAGCAACTCAGCCTGTCGCTCTTTCGGGGCGAAGACGCTGCCCAATTGAAATAGATAGCCTCCAGAGGGACGATAGGCGATAAAACCAGGGCTGTTTTTGTCGGTGAAGTGGCAAGTTTTCTTGTTCAGGGCTAAAAAGGCCGAAGGATGGGAAGAGTATTCTTCCAAAGACCTTAGAGCGTTTTCCTTTGATTGCTTGGTATGCATTGCAGTCTTCATGACAGCTCCTTTTCAAAATTGGCAAAGGATGAAAGCAATTGAGGTTCAAAAGGAGCGGAGAAGGGCTTGTAGTAGTTGCCGAAGAGGGCTCGGTCGCTGAATAGATGAATAGGAATGGCTAAAATGGCCCATTCAAACCCAAAAACGAGCACCCATAAGCCAGCGATGACCGCTCCGGATAGGAGGCTATGCATGGTGTTGTAGAGGAGGTAGTAGATGCTCGAAATTCTCTGTCCCTTCGACTTTCGAAAGGCAACGGCTCCAGGGAGGTAGCCCAGGATATCGATTGAGGCGAAGAGAACAATAAAGTTCAACCACTGGACTTCGCTGAAGTGAGTTAACACAAGCGCTACACAGGCAGTGAGGCCAAGAAGAGCTTCCAGGCGCATGAGCTTGTGAGTATTGGGGGAGTCGTATCTATTTTGATTATCCATGTCCAGCCTCCACAAGTTGCTGACGTCGCTTGACATCTCTGATTGCTTTCTTCTGTTCCAAAGAGCGATTGATAAAGAACGCGTAAAATCCGGTGAGAATAATGATGTTTGAATAGACCACCACGGCAACGCCGGCCCATTCTTTTGTTGCAAGCAGACATCCTCCTGAGAGCCCGAAAAACAAAGCCGCCAATACGTACG
>JARGOJ010000576.1 GCA_029210225.1 Planctomycetota bacterium | reverse complement strand
ATCATGAGGTTACAGTTCTCGTAGTCGTCGCCAAAGCCTTCGGCAGAGACTAAACCGCCGGAGCGAACATCGGTGACTTTCGCCGAGAGAACATCGACTCCGCCGCCCCCGCCATTATTCGCGAGAGCTTTTGTGTCTTCCATTGTGAGAGTCGGGCGATTTGAGGCCGCCACGACCATAAAAACGCCACCGCCTGCAGCCGCAAGAACGACGACAACAATGAGTATGACAAGAGTAATCGACATGATGAACTCCCTAATTTCATGCAGGGCAGCTGCAATAAGGTCTAAATATAGAGAAAGAGCGGACACTTCAAAAAGAGCCCGCTCTCTGTTTCAGGCAGATTTTAGCCAAGCTGGACTTATTCGCCAAGCTCCGCTTTCAAAGCTGCTAAATCGTCGTCCATTGCGGCGCCCATAGACGAAGCTTCGAGAGCTGCAAATTCGTCTTCCAGGTTGTCTTCGCCACCACCAGCGAGAGTATCAAAAGCGATCGCAGCCGCTTCTTCCTTCTCAATGGTTTGCTCGAAGCGATTCAAGGTCGCGAAAGCGTCATCGCCGTTGCCGACGTCGGCCAAAGCCATGGCGACTTTCTTCTGAGCAATCGCTGCGTTGCGACGAGCGACAAGCGTGGACGCGTTACGCTCCGCTTCAGAAATACGATCTTTCAGCTGCTTGATCCGGCTCTGCAAAGTCGCCGAGATCTTCTTGGCTCCGTCTGCGGAAGGACCCAGTTTTTGCGCCTCTGAATCGTACTCTTTTTTCTTCGCGAGAGCTTTACGAGCGAGATCCTCGTTGCCTCCCTTGAGAGCCATCTTTGCGCGCTTCTTCCAATCCTCAGATTGAGCAAGGATTTTGGCGTGCTGACGCTCAAGGCGAGTCGCGTTGGCCACGGCGTCTGCCGAAGAGTTGACCAAGTTGCGAAGCTCTGTCTTCATGTCCTTGACAGTTTGTTTGATGGTCGTCTCAAAGTTCGCGTCTTCGATAGCGTCCATGGCGGCGTTTGCCTTACCACGAACAACGCGTCCTCCGCGGGAGAAGTAGTCCCAAAAACCCATGTTCTTGCCTCCTGTTTAATGCGTCCTTAGAGGATGTCTTTCAAAATGTCGCGAGCTTTCACAACGTCAATTTCCAAAAAGTTCAATGCCGACCAGATATCGTCCGCGTCGTCATCACCGAGCTCCTGCAGCTTGCAGAAATTCGTGAGAACAATTTGCACTCGTCCATCATCAACTTCCGTCAGACGGAAATTTGATGTCGACAAGCCATTGGAAGCGTCGAGCATCTTGTAGAGGATGTCCCCTGTCAGAGTCTCTTTGCTTGTCTTGTGACATGGGACGGTGTTTGACAATACATTGGTCTGCAAACAACAATAAATCGGAATGCAGCTTTCATCTTGAACGACAAAGAGGTCTCCGTTGTCTCGGATGATTTCGTACCCAACCATTTTGATCAGGTTTTTCACGGCTTGAAGGTCTACCGCTTCGGTCGATGTTTTTAGCTCAACCATAATGTTCCAAGTCTCCCTTCCACTTATAGTTAGTGGTCGATTCCCAGTATGAGTTTTCATAAGGATTGCGAGATACTAGCAACTTGTTCCCTTGATTTACAAGCCGCCTAGGGTCTCCAAAAAATTCGAGCCCCCTTTTCTCAGTTCTTGTTTTTGGTAGATTCTCACCCTTTTCGTCCCCAAGAAAGCGATTCCTTCCAGGACGCAATCTTTGAAAAAGAGTGGAAAAGCCAAGGCTATGAGTGACGTTCTTGACTTGACCGGCGCCTTCAACAGCCCCAAACATCAACATCGTGTGAGCTCACGGACCTCTGGAGTCCAAGGATCTCAGATTTTGCGCATCGCGGGTCAAATTCGCGCTCTTCAAAGTTCTGGAGAAGCGGTCTGCAACCTCTCCGTGGGAGATTACTCCCCGCAAGAATTTCCCGTTCCCAAAGACTTAATTTTGGAGAACATGAAGGCTTTTGAGGAAGGGCACACCAACTATCCTCCAGCCATCGGCCTCCCAGAAATGCGTGACGCCGTCGCCGACTACTACGCCCACTACCTCGGCTTGCGTTACCCCCGAGAGGGCGTCGTCATTACGAGTGGCGCCCGCCCTGTGGTCTTCGCCTTCTTCAACGCCGTACTCAACCCCGGCGACAAGGTCGTCAACCCAACTCCCTCCTGGAACACTCACTACTATGTCGCCTTGTGCAACGCCACCGAAGTGCGCGTTGATTCCCGTCCCGAAGATGGCTTCCTCCCTACGAGAGCTGGCCTCGAAGACCATGTTAAAGGCGCCCGTATTCTCTGCTTGTGCTCCCCTGGGAACCCAACGGGCACACTGTTTAGCGAAGAACGATTAAAGGCGATCTGCGAGATGGTCCTCGAAGAAAACAATCGCCGTACTCCGGAAGAAGGACCGCTTTACGTCCTCTACGATCAAGTCTATTGGCCCATCACTCACGGCGGTCGCAAGCACATCACCCCCGTCGGGCTCTTCCCCGAAATGGCCGCCTACACTGTCTTTGTCGACGGGATCTCCAAAGCCTTCGCGGCGACTGGGGTCCGCGTTGGTTGGGGCGTCGGACCAAGCGACGTCATCACGGGCATGTCCCGATATACCAGCCACTCCGGCTCCTGGGCCCCTAAACCTGCCCAAATAGCCACCACCCGCTTCCTCGCTAAAAGAGACGTCGTAGATGCCGCGTTCAAAGACCTGCAAGAAGCTCTCGAAGCTCGCCTTGGACGCCTGAGCAAAGGTCTCCAGGTTCTTATAGACGAGGGCTGCCCGCTCCGCTTCGTCGACCCCGAAGGCGCTCTGTATCTCACCTTAGAGGTTAAAATCGTCGGCCGCAAAACCCCCGATGGCAAGGTCCTTGAGAACAACGAAGACATCCGCACTTACCTGCTCAGCCACGCTGGAATGGGCATTGTCCCCTTCGAAGCCTTTGGCGTCAAAAATGCCCTTGCTTGGTTCCGACTTTCCGTCGGCGCGGTCAGCGATAACGACATTGACTCCCTGATGCCGCGTCTTAGAGACGCGATCTCAAAACTAAGCTAAGCTCAAAACCATCCATGAAAGGAACGATGCAAGCCTGTTTGCATTTGTGAAAGGTCCAACCATGTCAGATAAGCCGTTCTCATTCGAGAAAGTTCCCACAAGTGTTTCCTATGTAGGGCTCGAACGAGACATTATCGAGCGCTGGAAGGCTGAGAAAACCTTCGACAAACTCCGCGAAAAGAACAAAGGCAAGAAGCGTTGGTCTTTCTTGGACGGTCCCATCACCGCCAACAACCCCATGGGTGTTCACCACGCCTGGGGACGCACCTATAAAGACACCTTTCAACGCTTTCACGCCATGAACGGCTGCGAGCTCCGCTATCAAAATGGCTTCGACTGCCAGGGTCTCTGGGTCGAGGTGGAAGTGGAAAAAGCTCTCAAGTTCAAGAGCAAGCGCGAGGTCAACGACTTTGGCATCGATAAATTCGTCGCCGAGTGTAAGAAGCGGGTTCTCACCTACGCCGCCCGCATGACCAACCAATCGATCCGCCTCGGCTACTGGATGGACTGGGATAACCCCGACGAGCTGCTCAAGCTCGCATCGGCCATCGTCGATAACGAAGAAGTCGAATACACTGCTGCAAACGGCGAGGTCATTAAAGGCAAGGCTGAAGCAATCGTCGCCAAGCTTGGTAACCCCGATTGGGGCGGCAGCTACTTCACCTTCTCCACAGAGAACAACGAGACCATCTGGGCTTTTCTGAAGAAGTGCTTCGAGCGCGGCAAGCTCTATCGCGGCCACGACGTCATGCCCTGGTCTGGCAAGAGCGGCAGCGCCTACAGCCAAATGGAGATCGTCGACGGGCGCAAGCTCACCGTCCACACCTCCATCTTCGCCCGCTTCCCCATCAAAGGGCGAGACAACGAATACCTCATGGTCTGGACCACGACTCCCTGGACCCTGACCAGTAACGTCGCTTGCGCCATCAACCCCGAGCTCGAATACCTCAAGGTCAAAGGTGAGAAAGACGGCGCGGTCTACTACTTCGCCAAAGACAACCTCGACTACCAACGCCTTGAGAAAGAATACAAAGAGGGCTTCGGAAAGGCCGAGTGGGAATGGCCTAGATTGGAGAGCAAGAAAAAAGGCAAGCCTGGGGAGAAGATGCCCAAGCTCAAGACCATCGCTCAAATGTTCAAAGAGCAAGGCGGCTACGAGGTCCTCGACACCATCAAAGGCGCCGACATGCTGGGCTGGGAATACGAAGGTCCTTTCGACGACCTCCCCGCTCAAAACCAAGCTGGGGGCTATCCCGTGGTGGAGAGCCACGGTGAGCTGACCAGCGTCCAATGCCACAAGGTCATCGACGGTGGCCGAGACAATAAAGGCAAGGCTCATGTTGTCGCTGGGGAAGGAACCGGCATCGTTCACACCGCCCCTGGCTGCGGTGACGTTGACCATAAAATGGGCATCGCTCTTGGCTTGGTCGGCATCGCGCCTTTGGGCGAAGATGGCTGCTTCCAAGAAGGCTTTGGTGACTTCACAGGCGTTGAGGCCATCGACCGGGAGACCCCCAAGCTGGTCGTCGAGAAGCTCAAAGAGAAGGGCATGCTCTTCGCGACCGAGCAATATCCTCATATCTATCCTCACTGCTGGCGCAACAAAGACGAGCTTGTCTTCCGCATGGTCGATGAATGGTTCATCAACATGGACTGGCGCGAAGAGATCATGGACGTCACCCGTCAGATCAATTGGCTCCCTGAGGGCCTTGAGGGGGAAGATAAAGAGATCGAGTGGCTCACCAATATGCGCGACTGGATGATCTCCAAGAAGCGCTTCTGGGGCCTCGCCTTGCCTATCTGGGTCGATGAAGAGAGCAAAGACTTCGAGGTCATGGGATCTCTCGCCGAGCTTAAAGAGCGTGCCGTGGAGGGCTGGGAGCATCTTGAGGGACACAGCCCTCACCGCCCCTGGATCGACATGGTCAAGATCCGCAACCCAAAAACCGGCAACCTCATGACCCGCATTTTAGATGTGGGCAACCCCTGGCTCGACGCAGGAATCGTCCCTTACTCGACTATGAACTATCGCAACCGCGAGGAGTGGGCCAAGTGGTTCCCTGCTGATTTCATCACTGAGTGCTTCCCCGGACAATTCCGCAACTGGTTTTACGCCTTGCTCTCTATGAGCACCATGATGGAGAACAAGCCGCCCTTTAAGAACATCCTCGGCCATGCTTTGGTTCGGGATCAAAAGGGCGAAGAGATGCACAAGTCGACAGGCAACTCGATTCACTTCGAAGACGCCGCCGCTAAAATGGGTGTCGATGTGATGCGTTGGATTTACTGCCTCCAGCCTTCTCAGCAGAACCTCAACTTTGGTTACGAAATTGCGAATAAGTGCCGGAACCGTGTCTTCGACACCCTCTGGAACACCTACGCCTTCTTCTGCAACTACGCCCGCTTGGATGGTTTCGTCCCTGGGCAGGGCGAGGACATCGCCGTCGCCGATCGCCCTGAGATCGACCGTTGGCTCTTATCGAACCTGCAAAAGCTCATCAAGAGGGCTCACAGCTCCTACGAGAGCTTTGATCTGGCGCCATTCATTGCTGAGGCAGAGACCTTCATCGATGATATGAGTAACTGGTATATTCGCCGGAACCGTCGTCGCTTCTGGCGCAGTGAAGACTCGACAGACAAGCGCGCCGCTTACCTTACATTGCATGAGACCCTCATCACCCTCTGCGGGGTCCTCGCTCCTGTGACGCCGTTTATCACAGACATCATGTATGAGACTCTGAGAGCCGGAAACCCTGAGCTTCCCGAGAGCATTCACCTGTGCGATTACCCCACGGCCAACGAAGACCTTATTGACGAGGATCTTTCCTTGGCCATGGACGCCGCGATTCGCTTGGTGTCTATGGGACGCTCTGTCAGAAACGCTAACAAGCTACACACCCGTCAGCCCTTGGCAAAAATGACCTTGGTCTCAAGCGATCCCGCCCGGATCGCGGCGGCGAAGGACATGAAGTCTCATATCCA
>JARGOJ010000575.1 GCA_029210225.1 Planctomycetota bacterium | reverse complement strand
TGCCATCGAGCGCCTCTACGGAAACCATCCTGCGGACCTGGAGTACGACAACCTGGCGACGATTATGTTCCTCGACCCGGAAGTCGCCGCCATTGGTATGAATGAGCAACAAGCTCAGAAAGCAAAAATTCCTTACAAAGTGGCCGTCTACGGCTATGAAATGGTCAACCGCGCCATCGCCATGCGCGCCACAGGAGGCTTTGTGAAGCTCCTAGTCACTGATGACGACGATATGACCATTCTCGGATTGAGAGCCCTAGGAGTCCACTCCTCCACGGTGATTGAGGCTGTCAGCTTAATGATTCGAGGTAGTCGATCGATTCGTGACTTGGCAGAGCTTTTCCATCCCCACCCCGCGATCCCCGAAGGTCTCCAAGATTGTGTCAGGATGCTCCTCGGAAACAGTATCTTCAAGCCACATGTCTTCAACTCGGAGCTTCGACTATCGAGAGTCACGTACAACGGAGATGAGGCTCAGATCTCTTGAGCAGAATTGGAAGGAGAAATTCGGATGACTGCACACCCTCGATTCCACATGGCCCTTCCTATCCACGACATTGACGCCGCTCGGCAGTTCTATGGGTCGTTCTTGGGCTGCGCCGAAGGCCGAAGCGCAGAGAAGTGGATCGATTTTGACTTCTTTGGGCATCAACTGTCTTTGCATTTGAAGCCAGAAGAGTGCGCGCTTGCCAAATCTAACGACGTCGATGGCGATCAAGTCCCCACTCGGCACTTTGGAGTGATTCTCGATTGGGAGCAGTGGCACAAGAAAGCCGAGGCCTGGAAAGACCTCGACTTCATAATTCCGCCGAAAATTCGATTCAAAGGAGAAGTGGGAGAACAGGCGACGATGTTCTTCAGGGACCCAAGCGGAAACGCCCTGGAGTTCAAGTCGTTCAAAGATCCCGAGCGCGTTTTTGCCCGCTAAGAATTGACGCCCACTATTTCTTGCCACACTGGCAAGATTTAGGACTAGGATTCTTGGCGGGGCAATATTCGTCGAATTTTAGGCGGTGCTTGGCCTGAAACTTAGCGATTTGCTTGGCGGAGCGTCTCCACTCAACAAAACTGGTTTTGAGAAATTTCTTCCATTCTGCTTGATTCTCAAAGAGCCGGATCACTAATTTAGTGTCATATTCACTGCGATGCAACTCGATAAGTCGTTGCCCATGAGCGGCGATTGAAGATTGCAAGCGAGCGATCTCCAATCGGTGAACTCTATCTTGAAGATTGAGATTCTTCCGTATCCCGTCAATATGGTCCTTCAGATAGGTCATTCTTTTCTCGCGCTTCATGACTGAAGCAGGAGGCAGTCCACTAAGGTCCATCTTTTGCAATTGCATGAGTTCTTTTTGACTTTCCGCAATCGCTTTCTGTGATTGGGCTTCAGTCTTCTTCCACTTTGAATCTAACGCGAGAACCTCATCTTTCTTTGATTTGTAACTGATTTTAATGAAGGGCAGAGTTTCAAGGTAGCTATTGGTGTTCTTCTGTCTGTTCCGGACTTGAGTTGCAACTTCGGAGAGGAATATAGTATCTGCGTTCGCGGTTGCGAGATCCTGGATGAATGTATTCAGCAACTCCATCATAAATCGCTTTTTAGTGCTGTTTTGGAAAGTCTCTTTGCTGTTTTGGAAGTATCCAAGAAGCTCGTCAACTTTCATTCTATGAAGGTGAATGGCCTCATTAATACCGGCTATAGATGTGAATTCTGGTGGGGCTTTCCGCCGAAGTTCTAACGCTCTTGATATTGGCCCTTTTGAGAGAACTTTGATTGCAACGAATGCCGCTCGTTGAGGTCCAATATCCCCGAATTTACTCATTGCCCCCGCTTGGGATTCAATATGAGCCAAGGCTTCGCCGACCGACGATCCTACAGGAATAGTGACTCGTGCGGGGCTTTGAACGCCTTCGGGAAAGACGACATGGAGCCTGGTGGCTTTCTCTAGTTGTCTGGCAAAGTCGCCAAGCGAGCGTCCAACAAAAGGCTTCTTGTTGAATATCAGGCTTCGGATCGTCGGAATTTTGCGCTTAAACTTGGCGCTTATGGACTGTTCACTGCGGGGGACAATGATGAGAACCCCATGCAGCGTCTGCCACGAGAGCACACCTTGATTTAAGATGAGATTCAGTGCATTGGTTAGCGCGACACTTTTTAGCCGAATGCTGGCCTTTAGTTTCTTTTGCCGTATGGCAGTCTGAGCATTTCTGGAGACAACGATGTTAAGGCCGGTAATGTCTCTTAGGAAATTGAGGCAATCTTCTATAGGGGTTTCATCGAAGTTTAAGTCGATTCTTTGAGTTCTTAGACGACGGTGCAATTCAGTGTCATCTGAGCCTTTCGCGAACAGTTGGGAGCTGCCTCGAAGTAACATATTTTCTAAGTTTGGGCTTCTGGTTGATCGAAGACATATGCCTAAGCGATCCACGTCGAATGCAGTGTCGGACAGCTTGGTGATGATTGTCATTGCGTCCGTGAGGCTCACATTCTGAGCATTGTAGCTGATTTGAGTCTTCGTTGAGCGCAAAGCAGGATCGAGTCGAAATCGTAGCTGGCCTTTCATTAAGTCGTTAAGCGCTGAAACAATGTCTTTCAGTTGCGTTTCTGAGAAATTGAGATTGATGCGTGTTGAGTCGAGAAGATCGATTGCGTCATAAATTCGGATTTGGCTCGGGCTTAACACGATGCTAGTCGTTTCCTGAAACCAGTATTTTTGCGACTTCGGGTCTTCTTTGTTCAATCGCAAGGCGCGGAGCGACTTGGCCACTTTGTTCAATAGGACCGGCTTGTTTTTCGCGATGATAATGCCGAGGCTGTCATAGTTGATTTCAGTAGGTTTCTTCCAGTTTTTTTCGCCTGTTTCTCGAACGACATGAGCAACGATTTCTTGGGGACTCATTGTTGAAGAGTAAGAGAATCCAGCCTTTCGTGCGTTTTTAACGTTTCGGAATTGGTCAACCCAGGCTCTATGTGTCGCCGAGTTCTTATGAATGACGAGAGACTCGTTTTTTAGCGTAGCGCTTAAACCAGACTGAGACAGAATATTGTAAAAGGCATCCCTCAAGAATATCTCGCGTAGACTGAGATTGACAAAGAGCTTCTCGCTAGGGACCTCGCCGGAGATGACTATGTTGAGCCCCGTAATATCTTGCAGGAACGCAATGACGTCGGTGAGAGGCGTTCCTGAGAAGTTGATCGTCAATTTGCGATAGCGAAAGGCCTTCAAGTAATCAGTGATCCAAGAATTTTTCCCGTTAATATCAATAAAATGAGATGCGTCGTCAACGATCTCAAACGGCATCTCCTCTATGCCTGAAGACCCTATGGACAGTTCTCTTGCGCTCACCAGATCCTTGACGTCAAAAATACGGAATTGATTTTCTCTCTGTTCCTTTAAGAGGTCGATCGATTTCCCACTCTTCGTAAAAGCCATGGCGATGGTGGGGCTTGAAGAGAGGTCATAATCAACGATCTCATCCTTATAGCGACTGACAATCGGAGCTCTGGCTGCGACCGTTGGTTTTTCAACCCTTGCGGTTTCTGGATCTCCTGCGAAGCTAGTGTACGCGGCCATGCCGCCAGCCACACTACACAAGGCCATGACTGCAAAAGGCCAAATCCGACGCGGCTTGGGGACCGTCAGCTGAGTTTGAACAAAACGCTTTTCTTCACAACCCTGAACCGCGCAGCGGCCGTATTCGGCGAAGCAATCTTTGTGGTAGGGAGCGAGGCAGCTGCCACAATAAACGGAGCTCTTTGACTCTAATTTGTCTTTGCAGAAAGTACACTGCAATTTAATATGAACAAGGCTTTCCGGTCGTTGCTCAGCTTCGATCCTATCCCTTTCAATTTGATCGCTAATTCTTTGAAAAAAGCCGAATGGTGCAGCGGCAAGCGGCGTTTCCACTTTAACGATTGATAGTTGACCACGTCGACTTTGACATTGAGCACAGCTCTCAACATGATTGGTCAAGTCGCTCTGAGTGTCTGTGTCTTCGATCAAATCATGATCGAGCAATAGTAGTAAATCTGTTCCAGGACAAGTATTCATTTCAAACCCCCAATCCAAGTCGCTCTAACTCTCGTCCGAGTCGTTCCAGAGCGGCCTTCATTCTGTATTTTGCGGTCCGAACGGAGCAGCCGAGTATTTCGGAGGCCTGCTCGTAGGTGAGGCCTAGCTCGTTCTTTAAGTGAAAAATGGCTCGCTCGTCGACGTTGAGCGAGAGCAAGGCGCGTTGCATCATCTCCTCCAGCTCCTTGGCCTGTCTCTCCTCGTTGCTTGAGTCATCCTTAGCGATCTGCTCCATCGTGGATTGATCGAAGCATTGCTCATTGCGAGAGGAGTGCTTGAGGTAGTCGAGGCTCACGTTTCGGGCGATCGTCAATAGCCACGGACGTAGGGAGCGATCCTGTTTGAAGTTTGGAAGAGCTCGATAAAGCCGGACAAAGCTCTCTTGAAGAGCGTCAAGGACGGCGTGCTCATCGTAGTTGAGCAACCTTCTCAAGAAGGCTAGCACGACTCGAACGTGACGACTGTAAAGCTCTTCGAAGGGCTCGTGAACGCCGTCTGGGCGTAGTTCTAGGCAACGTTGAATGAGTTCAACGTCGGTGAGTTCTTGAAACTCTGTCATCATATCCCCAACCTTGTGGCCGAAAGGAGAGTTTGCGCGCTTGTAATTGGGGGCGAATTCAGATTCGGCGACAAATCAAAAAGATCCGTTCCCAATCAGTTTACGATTGAGAAACGGACCAAGTGCAATGGCATCTGAGAAAATCGGGATCAGTTCTTCTTTGCTTTCTTGATGATCAGATAGTTGCTCACGAAGAAGCCGCCGTTAGAATCAGCGAGATCTCTCAAGAAGCCCTTCCAGATACCGTCGCCTTTGACTTTGCGGCGAGTGTCGAGAAAGAGTGGACGCTGGCCGTCGTAGACACCGATTGTGTGAATGACTGCGCGGCGCGCTCTGTTTAGAACACTTACACGATAAGAAATGTTCTCAGTCTCTGGGGCTTCACCGAATGTTGGCATTCCGTCGGAGATCAGGTAAATCGTATCGAAGCTTAACTTCTTTCGCAGGTTGAAAGATTGCTCAAACGCTTTTGAGATCATCGTTGGGGTATTTTCAACCTTCACCCGATTCAGCAGCGCACAAGCCTTATTAATGTTCGCGGGGTTCACTTCGAAGAAGTCGATACCTCCGTCGAGAAGGAGAGGGCGACTCGAATTGGAGAAGAGGCGAACATTGAAGAAGCGCGGCTTTTTATTCAGTCGTGGTTGAGACAAGAGAATCCGGAGCGCTTGCTGAAGCTCCTTAACGGCTCTCTCGAATTTTTTGTCACGTCCCATACTCATAGAGTTATCTAAGAGAAAGAGCGAGACGACGCCACGGGACGGAATTCCAAAGACCTCGTTGGTGAGGAGTGGACGCACGTCCTTTCCACGGAACTTCTTGAGAGCGTTGGCATCGATTAGTTTGTCTTCAAACTCTTTCCACCACTTGGACCATTCTCGATGATTCTTCTTGTTTAGGCCGGTTCGCTGGTAGAGACCGGCACGAATGGCGCTGGACACTCTCGAATTCTTCTCTTGCCCGAGGCGCTTGATCAAAACAGAAATGGCCTTGGGGTCAGTATATTTCGAGATGGCGAGGGCTGTCTTCTCTCTTATCTTTGAATATTTGGTCGAGAGCGGCTTGTTCAGTTTTGTTAGAACCTGAGTCACATCGGGATGTTGGAGCTCACCGATAGCCTCAACCGAGGCCAGACGTAGTGAGGGATTCACTTTGCCAGAGGCGAGCTGACCGAGTAGCGCAAGATCTTCTTCGGCTCCGATTCGCCCTAGGGAAATCGCGAGCTGGTAATTGAGCAGTGCGAGATGCTTCTTCTTACTATTCAGTTGGGATTTATTGCGCTTCGACAATGCTTCATTAAAGCAGCGGCTGGCGACGTGGTTATCGCGCCAGGATAGGCCGGCAATGAAAGCGTAGGGTCGTTCACTCGCGAATGCGTCGTTGGCCGCGTGGGAGGCCAAAACGCT
>JARGOJ010000574.1 GCA_029210225.1 Planctomycetota bacterium | reverse complement strand
AAAAGGCACCGAAGCTCGACGAATTGGCTAAGAAAGAGCAGGAGATTGGCAAGCAAGCCAAGCAGCTCAAAGACGCCATGGAGCAAATGCAAAAGGCTGCTGAGCAGAGCAAGAACAAAGAAGACGCGAAGCAGCTGGCCAAGACACAACGCAACATGGAGAAGGCCGCTCAAAAGCTCGACGAAGCTCAGAAGAACTTCAAGAAAGCCGCTGAGAAAGCGCGCTCCAATGAAAAAGACGCCGCCAAGGAAGCTCAGAAGCTCGCGAAGAAAGCTCAAGCGGCCGCAAAACAAGCTCAACAACAAATCGATCAAGCGAAGCAGAACGCTGGTAAGCAGCAGAAAGATCTCGCTCAACGAACTCCAGAGCAGCAAAAAGCTCTGCAGCAGCGTCAGCTTCAGAAGCGTACTGAAGAACTCGCTAAGCGCCTTCGCGACCTCGCCGCCAAGCAAAAGAAGCAAGGCTCCGATAAGAAGCGTGACGCGAAAACTAAAAAAGCGGCGGAGGAGATGCAAAAAGCCGCTCAGCGCATGGACAACGCTGCCAAGCAGTTCAATCAGAACAACAAAGATGGTGGGGAGCAGTCTCAGAAGGAAGCGCAGAAGAAGCTAGAGAAAGCCAAGAAAGCGCTCGAAGAAGAGCAGAAGCGCATCCTCGCTCGCATGCAAGGCCGCGACTGGGAGAAGATCCTCCGCGAGCAAAAAGAAGCTCGTAAAGAGACCGAAAAGGTCAAAGAGGAAATGGAGAAGAAGGCTCAGGAAGACGCGCAAAAACGCGACACCGAGTCGGAGAAGCGCGCCGCTGAGAAGCTGGCAGAAGCCAAAGAGCGCCAGAAACAAGCCGAAAAGTTCCTCGACGAGGGCATGAAGAAAGACGCCCTCAAGCAACAGAAGAAGGCCCAGGAAGAGCTCAAGAAGGCTCAAGAAGAGCTTGAGAAGAAAGAGGCTCAATACGCCAATCTTAAGCAAGAGCAAGAGCTGTACAACATGCAAGAGATGCTGACTCAGTCCATTCGTGGACAGGAGATCATCAACAAGCAAACTCGCGCCTTCAATGCGCAGAAAGAGACCAAGCGCTTCACTCGTAAAGACAAGAGTAAGATCCGCAAGCTCGCTGAAGCGCAAGATCGGATTCGTCAAGAGACAGAGCTCGTCGAGAAGAAGCTCAAGGAAGAGAAGGCGGAAGTCTTCTTGTATATGGTCTCTTCGGCCCGTGGCGATATGAAAGACTCGAGTGATCGCCTCAAAGGCTACGACACAGGTGAGGTCACTCAGCTTGTTCAGAAAGAGATTCTGGTTACCCTCAATCGCCTCAAAGATGCTCTGAAGCAAGAGCGTCGCAAGCGAGAGAAAGAGAAGAAAGAGGAAAAGAAGAAGGAGAAAAAACAGCAGCAGTCGGTTCGCCGCCTCATTCCACCATTAGCCGAGTTGAAGTTGCTTCGTGAAATGCAAATCGATGTCTACAAGCAAACACAGAAGCTTCACGACGCCGCAAAAGCTAATAGCGGCAGCGCTGAACTCGATCCTATTCAAGAGAAGTTGCTGCAGCGTTTGGGACAAAAACAAGGAAACATTAAAGACGTCCTAAGCAAGATGAATGAAGTCCTCGAAGAGCAAGCGCGTCAGCGTGAAGCTGCCAAAAAAGCAGCCGAAGCGGAAAAAGAGGGCAACGGTGGCAACTAATATTGGAACTTGGGGCATAATAACAACGTCAAAAGGGCAAGACACTGCCCCTGGAATAACAAGGAAAGGGCCTACTATGATCCGCCGAATCCTAACTCTCACGCTCGTCGCTGTCCTCTTCGCCGTCCCCACTTTTGCGGACGATAAAAGCGATAAAAAGAAGAAGGAAGAGGAGTGGAAGAAGCTCCAAGAGCAGCAAAAAGGCAAGCTTCGTAAGAAAGAGAATCCTCTAAAGAAGATTCTTAAGATGCTCAACGAAGTGGAGAAGCGCTTTGACGATGCTGACACCGGAGAGTGGACCCTCAAAGAGCAACGACGCATCATTGAGGCCATGAACTTCCAGAAGAACGCCAAGAAAGCCCTGGATAAGCTCATCGAAGACATCCAAAAGGCGCAAAACCAATCTCAATCTCAGAGCAGCGGCCAAAGCCAAAAGAAAGACAAGAAGTCGGGCAAGAGCGGCAAGCAGCAAAAGCCTGAGAATGAAACTCCTGAGCAACGCAAAAAGCGTCAGGAGAAGCAGCGTAAAGAGATGGAGCGCAAGAAACAGCAACAGAAGAACCAACAAATGGAGAAGAGCGGCCAGAAAAAACAGGAGAAAAAAGGCCAGAAGAAACCTAAGAATGGCAAAGGCTCAAAAGCCCAACAGGCTAAGAAAAAGGGCCAACGCAAAAAGGATCAACAAGGCGCGCTGAACCCAAAACGCTCTGCCACTGAAGCCTGGGGTAACCTCCCCATGAAGCTTCACCAAGACGTTGAGAAAGCTCGTCGTGAGTCTGTTCCCGAAAAATACCGGGACATGATCAACGGCTATCGCAAGCAGATCAACAAGGACTGATCACTCTCAAAAGCATCCAATCGTAAGTGAGGGAGCCTTCTGGACAGAATGTCGAGGAAGAGGCTCCCTTCTTTCATAGCCGTCCTGGAAGCAACGTCGCGTCCGTGATTTGCTATAACAAAGTAGGGCTTCTCAACCGATGAAGAGATGAAAACAGGACCATGCTACTCGGAGAATTTGCGGAACACATCCAAGGCATTCCTCGGGGGGATTTTGTAGAGCGTTATCCTGGCCCCTTCCTGCTCTTTGGCGGCCTCGACCTTTCCCCCAAACAACAACCCCTCATCTCCTTTGCGGGTGCTTACGACGCCAAAGCGAAAGATAAAGTCTTGCTTGGGAGCGGGCAACACTGCGCGATCTCTATCGAAGATCCACACATCGCTGCCGAACACGCGCTCTTTCGTGAAAAAGCGACGTCGCCAAATAAGGGTTGGTACGTCTACGATATGAACTCCGATGCAGGGAGCCGTCTCAACGGTCTCCGACTCATGGGAAGACAACCTTATATGGTCTCCCCTGGAGACACCCTTCAATTTGGCAAGGGTATGAAGGCGACCTTCTTCGAGACTGAGCAAATTCACGATATGCTCTGCGCCTTTGAAACTCGCCTCGAATTTAAGGCCTTTGACCCTGGGACTCTCGGAGACACACCCTCTGGTATTGGTCTCCTCCAAAACAGCTCAAGCTCCCCCACGGTATCGCCCCCGAAATTTGATACGTCTCCTCCCTCTCAGAAAGAGCTGCGCCACTGGGTCCACTGCCCTCCCATGCGTCCCCTGCCGATCAAAGACGGCGAGCCGTTTCTCATCGGTCGCGACTTTGACAGCCACTTGTGTTTGCCCCATCCGAAAATTTCCAGACATCACGCGACCATTAAGATCATTGACGGGAGTATCTGGATCGAAGATATGGAGAGCACCAACGGGACTCTGGTCAGCGATTTCCAGATCCCTCCCAAAGCCAAATCTCCTGTGAGTCCTTCTCAATTCATAAAGATTGGACCCTTTGAGATTCAGGTCAACAGCGACAGTAATTTCCTCAAGGATAAGATTTCTGACATGGGTCATAAGACGACCCAGGCGATGATGGCCGGAGGCGATCTCTCCGAGGAGATTTGCCTGTCCGGGCTTCTTGTGGAGATGTCCGTGAGAGAGCTGCTGGGGCGCTGCCTCGATCAGAAGAAAACCGGCACAGTAGTTATTGAAGATATGTTTACAGAAGGCACGGTCATTTTCTCAAGCGGACGTCCAGTCCACGCTGAGAGCAGTGATTTGAAAGGCGAAGCCGCGCTGAAGAGCATGGTTGAAATTGAAGACGGCCATTTCTCCTTCAAGAACAGCATTCGCTTTCCGAAGAAGCCGAACCTCAACATTTCTCCCATTGAATTTCGCATTCGCTATGTCGAAGGAAGTCGATGAATCCTGGGCTGTCTTCCTCCCAGTCTCGCTTTCAAGTAGGGGCTTCTCCGACCCTTTCGCAGACGGAGAGCGCCGACCTGAACACCTTCTTTGCGGCGTATCGAGCGCATCTTCGCGATCACATCCCTGCCCAGCCAGCACATCATCAGATTGACGGGATCAAGTCTGAGGATTTAGCGGCCTTTCAAAAGAGAGGCTTTGACACGAGTGCGCTCAACGCCTTAGCGAGGCAGATGTCCTGGCCTGAGCTGCTGCTCGAAGCGGGGGCGAGCAAGGACGCCTGTCTCTTTTACAACGAGAATGGTCGCAGCGGCGCGCTCCGGGATGCTGTTTGGGATCGTTACGATGCGCTCTTGGGTCAATTTGAGGCGATTCACAGCGCGCTGACTTTGAACACCGACGAGGTTGAGGACATCGACGTCTTCGTTGTCGCGGGACACGCTGGGGCCAATCGTGGGGCTCTGACGGCGCAGCTTATGTTGAAGAATACGAAGCGGGCTTGGGCCATTACGACTGGGGATAAGGCCAATTATATGGGGGCGCTGAGTTTTTCCATGACTGAGGCTCACGCGACGGGCCTCAGCATTCTTCGTGGTGGGGAGGGTCAGATTTGTCCTGGTCAGATCTTATTGGAGGAAGAGTCTCGGATCACAAGCCATCATGGAGCGAAGGTCTTTTCTTTGCTTGAACTGCTTGCAGAGCGCGAGCAGCGAGCGCTTCGGGTTGGAGCGGTGACCTCAAGCTTCCATAGCTTGCGTTATGTGACGGGGCTTGACCGTGCCTTGGCGTCGGCGGCGTTTGTGAAGACGATCGTGCCGTTTAGCTATTGGGCCTTAGTTGAGAATAAAACTCGGGTGGGGCACATTCTCAATGAATACGTCAAAATCTTGTATCAACTCTGCGCCAGAGACCTCTCTAAAAGGCCGTATTGACAGGGCCTCTGGGAAACTTTGTCTGTTGAAAGAGAGGACAGCTGTCGCTGCCGGTGGTACCTTGGGAATATGAGTGTTTTGGCAGGAATGAATAAGGCGAGTTCATGGATGCTTCCAGTCTAGTCGACCAATGGCGCAATGGGCGTGCGTTCTTGGGAGCGCACGGGGCCGTTGAATTTAGGGACCGTACGAAGCAGCCGCTGGCGGCCAAGCTGCGTCGAGCCTATCAGTGGATTTCTAAGAACGCTATTCGTTCGCCTTATTGCGATATGGAATTCGGTCCGGTGATGACTCTCGGGCATTCTGAGATTCAGGTTCAGATCGCGAAAGAGCATGGCTATTCGTCCTTTTTGCTGCTCCCTTTATTAACGTTGATGTGCTCTCGGCGCATGGTGTTCATTGGCGCGCCTGGGCGCGGTAAGACCACGGTTGCGACCTTGATGGCTTTGCTCGCGGGGGAGAAGTTAGAGGACGTTCGCAGAGGTATTCAGCGGGGCCATCCGCAATTGACCATCGCTGATCTCCTAGGGAGTCCCCTGCCGAGTGAATTGATTCGGGCTGAACGCTCTGAAGACGTGACAGTCTCTTGGCGTCATTGGATTTCGAAGCGAGTGAAGATCATTGACGAATACAATCGCATTCCGACAAAGACCCAATCGGCCTTGCTCTCACTGATGGCCGAGGGCTTGGTGGAAATGTATGAGCAGGTCATTCACTGCGGGCGATCGGCGTGGTTCCTGACAGCGAATGACGACTTGGGAGGAGGAACCTTTCAGGTTATTGATGCGCTGAAGGATCGAATTGACGTTGTTGTTCGTTGCACGCCTTTTCATGCTCGGTTTTTAGACACGATTTTGCAGCGAATTGAGAAGTCTCAAAGAGCTGAAGACTTTTTGCCTCAGGATATTCTCTTCAATGAAGAAGAATTAAATGAAATTGATGAGGGCGTGAGAAAGATTGAAGTTCCTCGGGAGATTCGGGATCTAGTGGGCTTTTGCCTTGGTCAATTAGATTTCTGCCGTCGCGCATCTTTGAGAATGGAATACATGAACAAGGATACCTTGCACTTGGCTGGGCGTCGGGTCGGCCATGTCTGCACGGAAGATTGCCCCCTCGACAAGCATGAAAATCTCTGCTCTCAGACGGAGAGCGGAGTTTCGGCGCGTTG
>JARGOJ010000573.1 GCA_029210225.1 Planctomycetota bacterium | reverse complement strand
AAAGGCCCGACGTTTATTCGCCGTCTGCGAGCGCTCCACGGAGCAAGTCACAGAAATGCCGGTCTCTTTATGCGTCATACGAACAGCGGTCGCCAATTTATTGACGTTCTGTCCACCAGGACCGGAGGACCGTGCGAAGTAAATGATCTCCACTTCTTTCTCTGAGATGTCAACGTCCCCGTCGTCATCAAAGATGGGCACAGTATCCACGGCAGCGAAGCTCGTTTGGCGTTTGCCTTGAGCATTGTAGGGAGACACCCGAGCCATCCGATGGACTCCACGCTCGCAGCTGAGGATGCCGTAAGCGAAGGGTCCGCGAACTTCCAAAGTCACGCCCTTGAGGCCTGCTTCTTCACCATAGAGCAGGTCGACTTCTTTCACCTTAAAGCCCATGTCTTCACAGTATCGGAGATACATACGCATGAGCATTTCGGTGAAATCGTCGGCGTCCGTGCCCCCGGTTCCCGAATTGATCGAGAGATAGCAATCAAAGGCATCGTGATCTCCACCGAGCAAGGCGAGGTTCTCGACTTTATCGACGGTGTTACTGATTTTTACGAGGGACTGATCGACCTGAGCCTTTTCCCCTTCGTCGTCCATTTCGCTGGCCATTTCCCAAAGGAGTTGGGCCTCTTCAATGGCTTCCTCTGCTTTGCGAACGGGTTCGACTTTTGCTTTCAGGGTCTTCAGCTCTTTAATGACCGCGTTTGCGCCCTCCCGGTTATCCCAGAATCCGGCCGCCGTCATTTTGACATCAAGCTCTTTCAAGCGTATTTCTTTATTAGGTACCTCAAAGACAGTCTCGGACAGAAACTATGCGTTGGAGTAAATCTTTGAGGACAGCGCCTGGATCTTCGTGAATCATCGCGTTTCTCCTTTTTGCTTCGATGAATGAGGAAAGGCTTATTTTGCTTTCCTTTGATGGCGTTTCACACAGAGACCCGCTGGGCGCCTTAAACTTTCATCAATTTAAGACCACGGCCTCTGGAAGGGCGGAGTGTCTCTTTGATGAAGAATAAGGTCAATATAAGATCGAAAGTTCTTCCCAGATTTTTTGTCAAAGTCCTTAGCTCCTGAACCGCCTTTTTCGTGAGCGTGGGAGACACTCAAAAGACCTTCGATCCCAGGTAAAATCGGTGAGGACGCCTCGCTGTTGACTTGCTCTTAAGACCCGGGGCGGGTATCGTTCGCCCTTGCCTCAAAGACTGTTGCCCCGGGAGATGCAATGACTGAGACCAATGACCAAGTGGCTTCTTCAATCGTTTGGTGCCCCAAAACCCTGACCGAATCGGAAAAGGTTGATTGGCATGAGCTGCGCGCAGAGATCCTCCGCTTCACCCTAGAGAAGTGGGATGGCCTGGTTTCTCAAGTCGTCTCCTGCCTGAATAAAGCCTACGCCGACCTGGAACTCCCGGTCAAACTGAGCGGCGAGCATGTCTCAGCCCTCCAAGAACGCTTCATGGACGAATGGCGTCAGCATCGCGAGACCCCCGACTTTTCGGAGGCCGAAGCAAGCCGAGAAGTCGCACCGTTCCAAAGCTATCAATCTCATTGGGATCGACGCACACACTGGACCAGCCGCCTGCTCTCCCTGGCCATTCGCAAGGTCGCGTGGCGCTCAACAATCAACAAAGACCTTCGCCGGGCTTTCCTCGACAAAATGCTTGAAGTCCGAGCCACAGACGATGAGCTCAAGGCCATGTATTACCCCGGCGTGGAAACCCCCATTCCCGGCCGCAATTTCGGCGGCAAGGGGTTTCGTTCAACCTGGCAAGAGGCCATCGTCGCCGTCGGCCTCGCTCTCGTTCAACGCCGCGACGACAACGGTCGCTATATCGGTGACATCGCCGGCCCTATGATTCGCGACCTCGGAGTCGGCATCGCCATGGACTACCCCGCCAAAGACGTGATCGCCGCGCAACTTGGCAAAGCCTCAAGCCCAATGAACGGAGGCCAATCGAAACAAGGAGGTCGCGATCTGCATTGGGGCGATTTAGAGCAGGGCTTGCTCACCGCGACCGCCCCCCTCTCCATTTCCCCCTCAACCATTGTCGGCCTCGCTCTGGCAATGAAGAAGCAGGGTTTACCCCAGGTCTGCGTCTCTTTCATTGGTGAAGGAGGGTCGAGCCAGGGCGACTGGTATGAAGCCTTGAACTTCGCGGGTGTTCGAAAGCTCCCGGTGATCTTCTTCGTCGAGAACAACCGCGTCGCCCTCGGAACCCCGGTCGAGCGCCAATCCGCCGTCGAGTTCTTCGCCAACAAGGCCTATGCTGCAGGTATCCCCTGCTTCACCGTCGACGGCACGGACCCCGAAGAACTTTACGCCGCCACCAAAACCGCTCGAGAGTATGCTCTCTGGGAACATGGTGGTCCCGTCTTAATCGGCATTGAGGCCATGCGCGGATGCGGGCACGCTCACCACGATGACGAACGCTACCGCAAAGTCGACGGCGATAAAGTCACGGGGTACGCCGATATGGAAGCTTACGAAAAATGGGCTCAGCGAGAGCCCCTCACTTCCTATCCAGCGGCATTGGTAGAACGGGGAGAGCTTAGCCCCGAGAAGCTTGAAGAGTTCGATAAAGAGGCTCGGAGCCTCGCTCATAAACGAAGGCGCGAAGTCGAGGATTCTCCCTGGGCCGAGACCGAAGGCCTGGGTCATGGAGTCACCCATGGAGAGGACGCACTGAACCACCGGGAGCTTGAGGAAAAGCGACGATCAAACTGGACCTGGAACCAGATCTCTGGGAAGACAAAGACCGCTCCCCCCATCGATCAAGAAGGCTGGACTTATCGGGTCGCCATCGAGGAAGCCCTGAGTGAAGGAGCGAGTGTTTACGGAGACCGCTTCTTGATGATTGGGGAAGACCTTGAATATGGCGGCGCTTTTGGAGTCACTCAGCGCCTCAAGAGCCGCGGCTTCGGCGATTGCCTCGTCGATTCTCCGCTTTCAGAATCGGCCGTCATAGGCTCGGCTGTGGGGGCTGCTCTTAAAGGCCTCGTTTGCGTCGCAGAGATCCAATTCAACGCCTTCGCTGCTCACGGCTTCTCTCAGATCGTGAACAACGCCGCGACGATTTATTGGCGCTACGGCGCCGATGTCCCCCTGGTTATCAGGATCCCTGTGGGCGCAGGTTTGGCCGGTGGCCCCTATCACGCGCTCACCAATGAAAATTGGTTCTCCGGCACTCCGGGCCTGAAAATCCTCTATCCCTCAACGCCCCACGATGCCTATCACGGCTTACTAGAAGCCATCTCAGATCCTGGTCCGGTGATATTCTTCGAGCATCTCACACTCTATCCGCCGGTTGGTCGCACTACGGCTTTTGGCTTCCCCGTACGTCAGACCGTCGACGTCAAAGCCGAAGATAAAGTGCTTGGAGTCGCTGATCTCAAGCGCTCTGGTGACGACCTGACCATTGTCACTTATGGGGCGATGGTCCACTTTGCCCTCCACGCCGCAGAGCTGCTCGCTAAGGATGGTATCGACGTTGAAGTGGTAGATTTGCGGTCTCTTTGGCCCCTTGATTCCGACGCAGCGGTGCGCTCGGTCCAGAAGACAGGGCGTCTCATTGTCCTTCAAGAAGCTCAGCATCGAAGCGGCTTTGGTCACTATGTGTCGTCGAAGATCCTCGAAAAAGCGTTCATGTCGTTAGATGCTCCCCCAGTCGTCCTGGGCTCCATGGACATTCTGCCGCCCTTCGCGCCGCATCTAGAGAAGGCCTATCTGCCATCTTTCGAGAGCATTGCGACGGCCGCTCGGGACCTCATGGCTGAGGCCGGACGCAACCGGGGTTAGCAATAAATTTAGGAATGTCAGGGCATTAAGGATAGCTCGACGGGCTCTCGCCGATGGCGACAATGGCGCAGGCGTCTCGATAGGGGATGCTTAGTTCATCGGCGCGATTCCTAAGCTCCAGGCTACCGGCTCCGGGGTTAATCCAGACCTCAGGAGATCCGGCTTCGGCGATGTCGTCCAAGACGCGAACTCCGACGCTGGGAGGCACATAGAGCGCGACGCGATCGACGGTCTCCGGCAAATCTTTAATCGAGGGATAGCTTTTAAGGCCTTCGATTTCAGAATCGCTGGGATGAATTGGATAGACGGTCCAGCCCTGTTGGACATGGGCCCGAACGGATTTATTCCCAAATTTATCCCGGCGTTTTGACGCTCCAATAATGGCGATGCTAGCCATGGAAACGCTCCCTTTCCTTAAAGTTCTTCACTTCTTCGCTATTCTAAGAGTCTGGCCTTGATTTTAAGCAAAGAGAGAAGGAAAAGGATATGCGGACATTTGAATGGGGCGAGCTCGGACTCATTATCCTCAGCTCGGGAGTGCTTTGGCTGCTCACTCCTGATCTCGCCTGGACCTTGTCTTATGGCACTCTTCTTTGCTATGCCGCGGGCTTAATACTCGGGCAGGGATTGATCCGTGATCTGTCGCTGATTCTCAAGCGACGAATAAAAGGAGAGGCCAAAGCCGAGGGCGCTCGCCTCAAATGCCTCTGCGCCGAGTCGTCTCTAGGGATACTCGTCATTCTGCTCGGCTGCACGATGCTCTTTTTGGGAATCGAGAAATCGGTCTCTTTGAGCCAGTGGGCGCTGACAGGGACGGTCTTTGGAATCATGATTCTCGGTTTTCTCATCAAAGACTATGTCGTGATTGTTCGAAAAGAGAAAGATCACCAAAACCTAATTATTTGGTGAAATAGGGCCCTCCAGTTAGAAATGCGCTTCCAGCTCCCCAAGGACCTATCCTATGACCTCAAAAATTCTCACCCGGCTGATCTGCTCCCTCTGCCTGGCCGTATCTGGGCTGAGTTTGGCCCCTAACACGGCCGACGCCAAAGATAAGCTCGTGAAAGATTTGCCTTCGGAGAAGGACTTTCGCAAGGCGCTGCTGAAGGTCATGAAGAGCTATCCGGCGGACGGAACTCACCGATATTATTGGCCTCGGGGTGGAAAATGGAAAGGCAACATCGCCGATTTGGTCTACAAGGGCAAAGTGATCGCTAAGGGCGATGAGAAAGGCCGCGCTTTCTGCTGTGGCCTCACTTTTGAGGTCTTCTTTCTCGCCTATGAGAAATGCATGAAGGCCAAGAAGAAGGACTTTCAAATTGGCGACCTCGATGAGAAAGGCGTCTTGAAGCTCATCTCCGCTTGGTTTGGCTCTGATGGCAATCGGCGCTGCTCGCAAAACGCGATCATTAAATACGGTCTTGGTCGAGTCATTACTAATTTGAAGGACGCTCGCCCGGGAGATTTTGTCCAGTTCTGGCGTCATTCCAAATCGGGTCATTCCGTTGTGTTCGTGGGTTGGGAGAAGGACAAGCAAGGTAAGATTGTTGGGATTCGTTACTGGTCCACGCAAAAGAGCACCAAAGGAATCGGACAGCGCATGGAGAAGATTGGGCCCAAAGGAGTAAAATTGGACGAGATCTACATCGCCCGAGTTGGAAAACAGTAAGAAAGAAGGGGCAAGTCGTTGCCGTCCGAATTTGACGAAGTCATCCGCGAAATTGGAATCTCTCAGGGCGTTTTTAACGACCAGCAGGTCGACACGGCTATGGCCAAGCTGCTCCAGTTAGAGGCTCAGGGGCAGCAGTATGCCTTGTCTGTGGTCCTCGAAAAGTTGCAGCTGATCACCGAGACAGACCGCCTCGCCCTGGAAAATGCCGCCACCTACCGGGTCAATCGCGACGCGGATAAAGAGATCGCCCGAATCATTCGCGAGAGCGGCTACACCGACATCACCATCGTCGAGCACGCGCTCTCCGACCAGAAGGAACATTATCGCGCCACCGGAGAGACCATGCGCATCGGTCAATTGCTCGTCAATCAAGGTCACTTAAACGATGCTCAGCGCCTCGCCGCCGAGAAGCTCTTTCAATTGGGCGCCACCAACGACCCCAACTTCGGCCAATAGCGCCTCGAAAAAAGCCGAGCTACTGCGCTTTCTCTCCCATGATGACAATCGGCGCATTGTCCCTATTCAACCGGCGCCATTCAAAGAACGACCACCGATCTTTGGGCTGCATCTCCGCCCACTGCTTCACCGCTTCATAC
>JARGOJ010000572.1:4292-6072 GCA_029210225.1 Planctomycetota bacterium | reverse complement strand
TACCAAGGGCTGTGAGGTTCTGTTGAGCGAGATAGCCTGACATGTAGGGGCCGAGCAATCCAAGCAAGAAGATCCAACGACTCTTAAACAAGGTCACCTGACCCGTCTTAGCCTTTCTCTTACGCCGACGAACGATATTTGCGAAGGCATCTTGAACCTGTTCCCGCTCGTTACGAGACAGGAAACGCATGGAACCGTAGTTTTCTGGAAGGCTACCGCGGATTTTTGAACGAATGAGAACCTTCGGACTTTTGCAGGTCAAACAGGTGATCGTGTCGCCAATTCTGTGCTCATTCAAGACAAAGTCGGCCCCACATTCGCAAGTGTAAGTGGGCGCGGATAGGTTCTCTGCCATAAATACAGGTTCTTTCTCTGTCCAACGGGCTTAGGTTGAAGAGGCCCGTAACTCTCTCGTGACACGCAATTATACGCGGACATGGCCACCCTCCAAGAGGGTCATCGGCGCCTTTTCCATTCTCGAAGCCATAATTCTATTCATGGAACGGGGTCGGAAGGCCAAGTGTTTGAATCTGCGCCAATATAAAAGAGACAAGTCTCTGTTTCTGTCTCAAAGAACTTATGGCGCTGTCGACCTGACCGCTCCGGCTTTAACCGGATCGAAGCCCGGAGGCCAGATTGTGTTTTCGTCGTATTTCGCGACCACTAAGATCGCCCGATCAATATTCGTCTTTGAGAGATCAAGACCACGCAAATTGGCCTCATTCAAGCGGCAACCCCAGAAATTTGTGTTCGTCCAGGTTCCTTTGGTGAGGTTTAGACCGCGAAGGTCCGCGTTTTTAAGATTGGCCCGGCTAAAATCGGCGGTCCCAAGGTAGGTCCCTCGCAAGTCGGCGTCGCGAAGATCGGCGGACCGAAAGCTCGCTCCCTCAGCCTGGCAAAATCGCAGTAAACAGCCCTTCATACTCGCACGATCAAACTCGGCCCAAACAAGATTGGATCGGGAAAAGTCGCTGCGATCGAGCTTCTGACCCTTAAATTTTCCAAAGCGAAGGTTCACTTTGCGAAAATCTCGCTTGCCCTCTTTGTATTCAGAAGTGATGCTCCGGCAACCGCATAAATTGACGATGAGAAGGAGAAAAAGAAGGGATATGCGCTTCATAGCGACCACCTAGAGTTGTTGAAGAGAAACCGAGACTCACTCTCTAGAATGGCACGGAATCTCAACTTTGACACAAGATGACCGTGAAAAAATATGACCGCAGGGCCTCTTCGTCCTGGAACCGAGGAGTTTGCTGAGTATAGAGCGGCCTCTTATTGACTAACGATGGGCGCCGGTCCCCGTGATTTTTAATTTAGCTCCAGCACAGTAATCATCGAACTGCTCTGAAAGACGGCTGACCTTGTCGATCACTTCTTCTCGATTGAGGGTCTTGAAGTCGTCTCCGTCCCTAAGCAGTTTGCCATGACCAATGACCATGGACACCTCGCTGCCATCGCTCGCCCAAACCAAATTCTCGACGACATTGGTCAGGCGCGTCGGCACTAGATTCGGACGTGTCGTTGAGAGCACAGTCAAGTCAGCTAAGCGGCCTTTCTCAAGTGATCCGGCGTTCAGATTGAGCAGCGCCGCCGCATCAACAGTGATCAACTCAAGGACCTTCTGGGCAGGGAGCACCGAGGCATCCTTGTGATAGGCCTTTTGATACTGAGAGGCCAAGCGCGCCGCCGCGAGAATATTTTGGTTGTCAGCGCTCGCCGAGCCGTCGGTCGAAACTGAAACGAGAATTCCAGCGTCCAGCATCTTTAAGAGCGGAGGCAT
>JARGOJ010000572.1:0-4282 GCA_029210225.1 Planctomycetota bacterium | reverse complement strand
TACCCGAGCCGAGTATCGTGTTCGCCAGCGGGTTATGAACAATTCTCGCGCCACGTTCGGCCAAGATCTCTAGGTCGCGCTCCGTCGATTGAACTTGGTGCGCGAGCACGGTCTGTTCATCGAGGATCCCCAAAGAATCCGCGTATTGAACCGGAGTCATTCCGTAGGTTTCAACAAACCAATTTGTGGTCTTCAGCTCTTCGGAGCTGTGACAATGAAAGAGCGTGCCGTGATCTCTCGCCCAGGCCTTTGAAGCCTTTAGCATTTCAGGACCATTGGAGAATAATTGATCGGGCCCGGGAATCACTGTCGTGAGGGCTTTGTCTTTGTGTTTTTCGTGATAGGCATCCAAGCGATCGACGGCGACTTGGAAGGGGGTGTCGAGCACCTTCTCGAAGTAGTTTCGATCTTGGCTTCCGACCGCGACAATCATGCGAGTGCCGGTCAACTCATTGACTTCTACTAATTCATCAACGAAGTATTTCGCGTAATTGCAGTGATGCACCATGGAGCTTGTGATGCCGTAATAGAGGTCATCCAAGCGCGCTTTCAGGTAGGAGATACGATGGGGGGTCTGGCCCAATTCCTGAGTTATCCGATCGGTGTGATTCATCATAAAGCTGTTAAATGGATTGATGACGCCGTCGAGCCATTCCGTCAGCGGAACGTCCTTCACCAAACCTATGAGCGCTGTCTCCAAGTCGTGGCCGTGGGCTTTGATAAAGCCCGGGAGTAAGGCTCCCTCGTAGCGCTTCAAATCGTCAATTGATTGAGCCGCCTTGGCGCCAGCACCGGGAAAATGAACAATTAGATTGGCGCCATGAGTCGCGAGGAGTCGTGCGCCAATTTCGTTGGAGTAGGCGCCAACCTCGTCAATTGTCTCACCACTCCAGAGAACGTAGCCGTCTTCAATTCTTGTCTCGCGACCTAATTCATCGCTCATTGGGAGCAAGTAACGAACACGGAGAAATCCAACCATTGAGTGTATTCCCTTAACGCTGAATCACTTAGTTCTTTGAATGAGGTGATATCCGAATGGACTTTCAACGATCTCAGAAATTTCATCAACCTTTAGCTTGAAGGCGACATCTGAGAACTCTTTCACCATGTATTCCGGTGCAAAGTTGAAGTAGTGACCACCGGGGGTCACCTTGTCGTCGGATTGTGAGAGCAATGATTCAAAGGACGCACCATCTTTAATTTGCTTCTGCAATTTTTCAATGAGCGTCTTAGCTTCGGCCCGACTGCGGGTCAACTTTGGGATTCGCTTGTTTCCGCGCCACGAGATAAGAATATGCCGCGCTGAAATTGGCACGACGCGCTGAACAATATAGAAACCCGTGGGAGTTTCAATGACCTTGGAGACTTCCCAATCTTTCAATAGAAACGCTGCGGTTCCAATGGGTGGAAATTCATGCTCCGCGAAGTAAGCGCTGCTTCCACCGCTGCGCCCTCTAATTTGTAACTTTTTCTGGACGACGGGGTCGTGATACGAAGCCAACAAGTCGCCGAAACTAGCGCCGGCGGTCAACTTCTTTTGAACATCATAGGCAATCAAGCGCGCCTCTTCCTTCGACCTTACAACGTCCTCGAAGGGGCCACCCTTCCAAGTAATTAACAAGTGGCGGGCCATGACAGCAGGGGGCCTGTAAAGAATGCACCAACCGAGAGGAGTATCGAGGGGGTCGCTGACCTGCCCGGTTTTGAGGACAAAGGCGTCTTTGAATATTTTGGCGAGCTTCTTGCGATCACGGTTCAATTGCAGAGTACGCCCACGCATTCGCTCATCACTGTATTTCAATTCTAGCTTGGAGAAGTTGGCATCTTTCGACCGTGCGAGCCTCGCGATTTTCAAGGCGACAGACTGGGCTTCAACTTTCTCGTAAGGACAGACAAGGCTCGCTCCTGGGAGGCCCTTGTATTTCACGACAATCATTTGGATGTTTAGTCGATCAGTCTCTTTGGCTTTCTTTGACCAGACCCGAGCTTTATCAATCTCTTTTTTCGCCTCCGGGATCTTCTTAAAGGCCTCTTTGACAGCGTCCCAGCTTTTTGCCGCGGCACCCATTCGGTGAATAGTGACGGACTTGATCTTAATCGCTCGCTTTGGCTTCTGTTTCTCGTCGACCTCACTGCCACTTATCTCTATGAGAACATCCTTGCCACGAACGACTTTCCCGAAGACCGTGTACAGTCCATTGAGCTTAGGAGCAGGACCAAAAGTGACAAAGAGCTGGCTGCCATGGGAGGTTCCTTGAGGCGTCGCAAGCATGGAGACCACACCTGGACCGTCGTGGCGCAGGTCGGGATGAACCTCGCGAGCAAAGGTATAGCCTGGGCCGTCTTCTCCAGTCCCTGACGGGCAGCCTGTCTGCGCAAGCAATCCAGGAACAACTCTGTGGAAGGTCATTCCGTCATAGAATTTCGATTTCTTCGAAGATTTGGACTTTGAGTCGTTCCACTGCCTTGTTCCTTCAGCGAGCCCGACGAAGTTGTAAACCGCTGATGGCGCTCGTCGATAGTGAAGTCGCCAGACCATCGTTCCAAAGTTAGTCTCAACACGAGCGTAGATCCCTGTCTCAAGATTCTTAAGCAGGGGATCCGCTTTTTTGTCCTGAGCATGAACGGGGCTCACCAAACAGAGGGTTGTCAAAATGGTGAGGCTTGCAATGACTCTATTCACAAAATTACTCTCTAACACTGGATCGGCGAAGAAGCAGAAGACGCCTCCGCCGATTCGGAAGGGGCGCACTTCGAGGCGGAGATTACTTGGTGCGTTGAATGATATGAAATCCGAACTTCGTCTCAACAACGGTCGAGATATCACCCACTCTTAGCTTTAGAACTGCGGCCGAAAACTCACTGACCATTTCACTCTCCGCGAAGAGACCGAGGTCGCCTAAGTGAGACTCTTTATCGTCGGATTGCTTGGCGGCTAATCCCCAAGAAATCTTCTTCTCAATGATTTTCTTATGAAGCTCAGCCGCTAATTTCTGGGCTTCTTCTTTGCTCCGCTTAGAACCGCCAACTTCCGAGTCTTTGTACGTAATAAGAATGTGGCGAGCGCCAAGTAGTTTAGGACAGTAGAAGACCATGAAGCCCTCTGGTCCTTTCAAGGCGTCAGAAACCTGACCTTCTTTAAGGGTAAAGGCTCCTTTCAGACTCTCACTAAAACCGGCTTTCCCGATCTTTAGCGGGAAGGTCTGGCCATAGGTCTGCGCGTCACTGTATTTCGTCTCAAGGTCAACAAATTTAGCGCCTTTGACCCGAGCGGCCCGAGCAATTTTCTGCGCGATGACTTTGGCCTCAGCCTCAGTGTAACTGCAGAGCGGATGAACCCCATTCAGGTCCTTCCATTTAATGAGAATGAACTGGAGGCGAGTCTTCTTACGTTGCTCTGATTTTGGATCCCAGACACGGCTCGCGTCAATTTGCGCATCCAAAACGTCGGGCACTGACTTCTCGGCGACTGAGCTGATCTTCCACGCCTTCGCCTTGGCGCCAATTCGCTGAATGCTCACTTTGAGCATGATGATCTTTTGCGAGGGGCGCTCAGTCCCTTTAATAATGGGGGTCTTATTAATCTTCTTCAAGGTCTCCCAGCCTTTGACAATCTTGCCAAAGACTGAGTTCTGACCGTTCAACCAAGGAGCTGGTTTGAGGGTCACGAAGAACTGACTTCCATTGCTATCAGGCACGGCTTTCGCTCGGGCCATGGAGATGACTCCGGCCTCGTGTTTCAGCTCGGGAACGAGTTCGTCAGAGAACATATAGCCCGGTCCACCCGTTCCTGTCCCCTTCGGACAGCCTCCTTGCATTAGGAAGTCCTTAACCAAGCGATGAATTGTTAAGCCATCATAGAAGCGCTTCTTACTCGATTTCTTGGTCTTCGGATCGACTGATGAAATCTGAGCCGTGGCCAATCCAACAAAGTTTGCAACCGTGGACGGCGTTTTCTCATAGTAGAGTTCGAAGACAAGGTCACCACGATTGGTTTCAATCACGGTGTAGAGGCCGTCTTTTAGACCTTTCGTCAATTCCGCGATTTTTTTAGCGTGGGCGTCGGTCTTTTTGTCTTGAGCCAAAACTGGACTAGAAAACAAGACGCTCGCAAAAGCCAGGAAAACAAGGCGCGAATTCATCTATCAAACTCCTGTGATTCAGTGGGGCAGAAGGCCGCTTTTCTCGGTTCGACGAAATTGTCCAAGTTCGACTGAAAAGCGCTAGTGAGAAATCAAGAATTCGATGAGTCAGTCCTCTTTACACGAGGCAAGACCCGGCA
>JARGOJ010000571.1 GCA_029210225.1 Planctomycetota bacterium | reverse complement strand
GCATCGCGGCTTTGAATGAAGCGACATCTTGAAAGCGATCTTCCGGAGCCTTATTCATGGCTTTGAGAATCACTTCCTCGGGCTTTCCCGCGAGCTTTGGAGACCGTATTGACGGCAGCTGTGGTTTTGTCCGGGCGATTTGAATGGCCAGCTCTCGGTCGTTCTCACTCCAGAATGGGAGGTGACCGGTGACCACTTCATACAACGCAACCCCCAAACTATAGAAGTCGCTTCTCGCATCGAGAGGCTTGCCCAAGAGCTGCTCTTTAGACATGTAGGCGATGGTTCCCAGGGTCATTCCAGGGGCGGTCAATTGCTGGCGGGCGTCTTGAAGCTTGGCCATACCGAAGTCGAGCAGCTTCATTTTGCCGTTCATTTGAATGAGCATATTCGCGGGCTTGACGTCGCGGTGAATGATTCCTTGATTGTGGGCATATTCGAGAGAGTCGAGGGCTTCGTTAAACCAAGGAACTGCTCGCTCCCAGGCGAAGCTGCCAAGGCGCCTCACGCCGCTCTCCAGGGTTTCCCCACGGACGAACTCCAAGACCATGAAGAAGCCTTCGGGCAATTGGAGGAAGTCGAGGACCTGGACGATGCCCGGGTGCTTTAATCGAGATAAAACCTCGGCTTCCCGAAGAAAGCGGGAGCGAGCACGATCTTGGGTCGTTAGGCGGTCGTGGAGCTTCTTAATCGCGACGTGTTGACCCGTCGTTGAACGACCCAGATAGACTGCTCCAACGCCTCCCTGCCCGAGCTTTGAGAGGACCTCGTAATTCCCAATAGTTGTACCAATCATGGGATCCGGCGCGGCATTCACTAAGCCTTGTCTCCAATTTCAATGCTAGAAATAACAGGGTCTCCAGGATGTAGATTCATCAGTTTAAGAGACCTCGCTTCAAATAAAAACTACTTAAGGCTCTTCTTTTTAATCTTCGCCGACTTAGCCCGGCCATAAAACAACCATTCGTCCACACAATCGGCATCTTGTCCTTTGAGAACTTTATAGGTCCGACCATTGTGACCGTTCGAGTCGGAGCGAAAACGCCGGTAGCGAAGGCGTCGATAATTTCGCCGTGCGTCAAAGTTCTTAACCCCAGAAAAACGCGCAAGGGCTCGACCGATCGCTTCGTTGGAAATGATGCCTTCCTCGTTGTAACTGATAATGATGTGCTCCGCTTTGGCCTTCTCAATTAGCTGTTGAAAGGCTTTCTCACAGCGCTGTTGACCATCCTCCCGGCGCCGCATGCAGTATTCACTCTTCAAATCGTCGTAGGGCCGCAGCCCCGTTTTGCCGTAGAGCTTCTTCTCATACTCCGCGATATCGTCGACCCGATGCAGCTCGGCCATCACCTCGCGGACGTGGTAATAGGCCGCGTACTGTCGCGTGTTGTAAGGCGGGTCGGCGTAGAGGACATCGCAGTATATTTGTTCCACGAGCTCATTGACGTCGCCGCAAAATGCCCGTCCAGGAGGCCCCGGCACAATCTCTGGGGTTGGGAAAAACAGCTGCCCCTTGGTGTTACTCTGCCACTTCTTTAAGTAAGCGGCGTAAACCCCAGCAATGTTGGCGACTCGGTCCGACCCTTCAAGCACAGCCTTCAGCAATAAATAAAACTCATGCTTGCTCAGGACGCCTTCCCGGAACCAATGACGCAAGCGGAGCAGACATCCATCGATCTTTGTCGCGTGGTCGTCGCGGAAGTAGCGCCGGCCATGAGTCCCAGAGGGGGCGTAGTTCCGGAAAATCAGGCCCTCTTCAGGCTCGACAAAACGCTGCAAGATCGTGACGGCGCGAGCCATTCGGGGATGAGCGCCGGCCTTGACCCGCGCTTTGACGGCATCCTTAAAACTGTTAAAGGTGAAGCCTCGCTTGAATTCCTTCTGGGCGAAGAGCTTCTTAAAGCTTGGGACCTCGGAGACTTCAATCAAAGCCACTTGAGAGGCATAGGAAGAGCGCAGCAAGTCGCAGGAATAAACTCGATAACCGAGGCGCTTGAAGTGGGCCCCGACAACACCTGTACCAGCAAAGCAATCGAAGAAAGTGGAACCGGAGATACCCCGTTTTTTGGCGAAGGCCTCAATCTCGGCCAAGAGCTTGGTTTTATTTCCTAGATAGCGCATCCAGCCGCCTTACGCGGAAGTCGACAACGAACGAGTAACTCCGAGACCCGATGGTTTGAGTCGCCCTGGCCCGAATGCATGAGAGAGCGCTGCACCAGAGAGACCTTCTTATAGCACTCCCGGAAAATACCTAGGAACTGCTGGAGCGCACGCTTCTCTGTCCCACAACCTGGGAGGAAACGCTTGAATAGCAATCCTGTTGGCAAGGCGTAGCTGACGACTAGAGAAGACCCCAGGCGAGAGCTCGAATGGGCCAGACGACGGAACTCGTTCTCGACTTTAGGAGCCGCGCAAAACCCCGATTGGAAACGGTAATCTCGCTCGGGATAACGGCCCTTAGACAGTTGCCCATCCCGGCGCCGAGCCAAGCGCGGATAGTCATAGCGCGCCAAGACTTCCAAGACATGATAGAAGCGAGAGTAATTGTCGGAGGTGTAAGGCGGGTCGGCATAGATCGTCGCGGGACGACGCCGGACACGGCTGAGTAAGCTGCGGTAGTCGCTCTTATAAACTTTGTTTCCGCTATGGAATTTTGTTTGGCTCAGGTACTCCTTCAGCTTCCCGGAGTAATCTTTCATCACCCCTGTGATCGAGCTAGCGCGACGCTTGGCGACAGCTTTGAGTTCCCGGTCCCGCTTTAAATTTCTGGGCTGGGCGAAGTGGCTGGTCCCCGAAGTCGAGGTGCTCGCAGCGCAGAGTAAGGCCGCCAAGTAATGACGGCGTTTACGTGCGGCGTAGTGACCCTCAATCTCGGAGATGGCGACTCGTAAAGAGTCGAGCTCGATAGCCTGCTCAAGACTAAAGTAAACGCCTTGGTAGTAAGAGGTCATGAGGTGCTGCTGATCTCGCGATTGCTTGCCTTTAAACCCTGTGAACGCATCCTCTGTGAGGTAGGGAGCGGCATTCTTCCAAAGGGGCGCCAGGTCTTTTTTGGCGCAAGGATAAATCGGCGTCTCTTGGACAAAGCGGCGATAATTCTCAAGGCGACCATCAAGGGCTTCTCTTAAACCTTCGCGCTCCTTCTCAATGGGTTCTTTGAACGCCTTCAATAACACAGCTTTGTGCTTGTCAAAGCGCGGACGAATGTCTTTGTCGAAGTTGAGTAGAGCTCGCAACCGAGACGATGAACGAGGACCGTGCTCGACGGTCGCGCCGAGGACAACGCTGCTATAGCATTGAACATCATTGGCGTACACCGTGTAGTCGGAGACGAGTGATTGAGACACGGCGCCGGTTCCGCCGAAGATGTCAAAGACCAGTTGGCCCTTGGGAGTGATGTCCGCAATCATCTCACTAATGTCGGGCACTAAACGGCCCTTTGCACCCATATACCAAAGTGTTTTCATGGATCCCGCGAATTGCGATTCCCCGAAACCGAGTCGTTCAGGGATTTCTTTTATCGAATCGAAGACTGGGCATACTAACAAGCCCAGTGTTTCCTCCGTATGGTGTAACATCTGAGGATGATCTGTGATTCTTGATCTTTCCCTTTTCTTTTTCACAATTTATAAAGGATCGCGGTATTTCAAGCGTGCCCATATTCTGCTGACGCGCAGAGAATCGTGCTCCGGAAAATTTTCGCAACTTGAAATCACATTATTTTCTTTTCCACCGCTCCTCCAAATAATGAATAAACTAGGCGACCGGGCTCACTCAAATCTATCTGGCAACAACTCGCATGACTTCACTTCCACCTTTCAAAAAACTAAACCAAGCGGATCGAGGAACGAAATTCTCCGATTGGTTTAAGAAGAAAAATGACTTCAAGCTCCAGCGCCCCTTTGCGCTCATCACCGCCAATTTTGTAAACGCAAGGGTCCTCGGCGACGATAACGTCACCGCCATGCTCCCAACCTCGGTCTTTGAACGCCTGGTCAAAGACACCGAGCCCCGCTTGCTCACCCGCGAAGCACTCCGCGCTATGCCCGAGCTCACTAACGCGCTGAATCAAGTCTGGCGACGTATGCCGCGCTTCTGCCTGATCGTTCCCGCTCGTGAAGCCGCCTGTTATTCCCTCGCCATCCTCGGCCGTCAACAACAACCCGACCCAGCCCTCCTCGCCAACCTCGTCAGCGCCCTCGAAGAGCGCGCCTTTGAGATTAATCAGCTGGCCGACCAAGATATGGAGGCCATTCCAAACTGGAGCAAGGAATCAAGCCCAACCATCGTTGTCGATAAGTTTGGCCGCCCCATCCTGCTCAATCCAGAAGCCGCCAAATTCTACGGAGAGTCAACAACCACCCACCTTGAAAGCCTCCTCGGGCGCCTCACATCGGTGCAATTACAGAAGAAGAAAAAGGAACTCTTCGAACAACGTCAGCTCGAAATTGATGCTCGCATCGACCTCGCTCGTGGATCGTGGCGCGCCACCGTCAGCGCAACCGTTATTCATGAAGCCGTGGCCATTGTCCTCAAAGACATCAAGCAAATTGACGAACCCATCCACAGCCTGCCCCCAGGCATCGAAACTCGACAAACAAATAGCTTGAGAGCCCGGCGCAGCTCTAAGCTCGTCCCGCGAGGAAACATCCTATGTTGGCTCCACTGCGATCCCTTGCCGCCCCTCGCCCTCGGGCCTAAATTTGAAATCACCCTTGGACGCCACGACCACAACGACTTGGTCTTACCCCATCCCTCCGTCTCCAGAACTCACGCAGCCATCAAAATCCGCGGGCCCTCAGTCACACTCGAAGACCTAAGCAGCGCCAACGGAACCTTTGTCAACGGACGGCGATCCGAGCACCACACCGTCGCGATCGGCGATCGTGTCCAAATCGGGCCCTACGAAATGGAGATTCGAGAACCCGTCGAACGCTCGAAAATCACCAACTGCGAGACCACCGTTCACACTCAAATCAGCTTCATGAATCGCGACACAGCCCTAGCTGGTTCCCTCTCTGAGACACCTTTGGCGGAGCTTCTACAAAGCCTCGAATTCAACCAGAAGACCGGCACGCTCTCGGTGATCTCCGGTCGCAATGAAGCTTATTTCTCTGTGGTCAAAGGACACGCCCACTCGGCCCAAATCGGTCCTCTTAAAGATGCCGAAGCTGTTCTCTCGATTCTCAACCTGACAGAAGGGCACTTCACCTTTTCTAATCAAGCGCCAAGCCAAGAGCGACGAATGAACACAACGATTACCTCGCTTCTCCTCGAAGCCAGCCGCCGAATCGATGAAGGAATAAAATAACGGCTCAAAGCACTGTTTAGCCTCTGTTGATTTAGCCACCCAAGCCGTCCGATAAAGAGAAAGTCCAAACCGTGCCTCGGAATCCTCGCCCCTTGAGCCAGACATGAACGCTAACACAAAGAAGAAGCGGGTTCTCGCTTGGGTGTCACCCACCCTCTTCGGCGCGAGCATTGTTGAAGAAGTCCTGGACAGGGTTTGCCCCATCACCCTCGCCGACTTCCGCTCCCTCGCCTTAAACCAAACGCCTAAGATTTGGAGCAGCGAGAAACTACAAAGTTATCCAGTGCTATGGACCGCCCTCAGCAGCCTTTGGGGTGAGTTACCTGCCTACCTGGTGGTCATTCCCGTCACCCACTTGAGCCCGCCAACCGTGGCCATCCTTGGTATCCACGACCCCATCTCATTCAAGCAACTGAAAGAAATCGGTGTACTCCTCACCAAGCAAGCCAACGCCAAAAGAGAACCCATCACCAAGGCCTGGAGGAAGACACGGGAGATCTTCGATTTACATCCGGATCCAATCATCATCGCCGATCGAAAGACGATTTTTTGCAACCTCTCCGCCCGAAGATTACTGCTCAAAGACAACATCCTTGACCTCGAGATTCTCCTGGGGGCCGACGCCTTCCGCATGCTCCATCGTCACATCACCAGTAAAGAGCTGCTGCTCAAATTCACCTTCCCCATCCCCCCAAAAAACCACCTTCACCTTGATGCCAACGTCCAGCTCAACGACAAATACCTCCTCTTCCTGCTTCAGTCCT
>JARGOJ010000570.1:1618-6079 GCA_029210225.1 Planctomycetota bacterium | reverse complement strand
GTTATCGCGTTCTCTCTCAAATGACCCTGCATTTTTTTAGCGGCGAGCATTGTCAGTAGAGTGAGGATCATTGTGATGAGGATCACCCGAGAGGGAGAGTAGCGGCTTCGTTGATATTGCTTCTTACTTAGTGGGGTTACTGGCATGATCATTGACTTCTAGCGCGATTTTGTCGATAGGCCGCGAGTAGTTTATCGATGGTTTTGACAAGGACCTCAGTTTGGTAAATGACCATTTGTCCCCCGTAAATGTTGAGGTAAGTCTGATCGTCCCAATTGTCGTCCCCTACAGCTTCCCGAATTTGCTCCAGGAGCTTCCAGCGGCGATTGAGTTTAGGATTCACCTTGCCATTGGGGAAGAGCAGATCCTCGATGTGGACAATCTTGAGGCTTCGTTTTTGGAATAGGGACAGTTCTTCTTTCGGAATGATATGGAGTTTTTCTCTGTACGGGACATAAGCTAAATCGTGGTTGGCGAGTATTAACTGGAAGGCCTGCTTCGCAGTAACATTGTCGAGGCGTTGGTAAAGCGTCCAATCGGCGAGGTCTATCGCCTGACTGATGGTCATATTGATGCCCGCCTGTTGAGCGATCTCCTGAAGCCCATGACCAATAGGGGTTGACTTGAAATTAACAGAGACAATGGCCTCATTTAATTGGCGTTCTAATGATTGAGACCACTCAGGGTTTCTTGGGTTCTTCAAGCAGTGAGGGAAGTCCTGAACAATGACATCTTTCTTTGTCCGAGCGTTCTCCGACAACGCGCGTAGCAGAAGCTCCAATCGTTTATGAGCCGTCTCATGTCCTCGCAACCCAAAGACTCCTCCCGTTAAATTGCAAACTTGATCTTCCTGTTGTTCGATGGCCGAGAGAAAGCTCTCAACGAGGCGATAGAAGAAGGCACGGGTGTAGTCGGTTTTTCCATCTTCGTAGATGACACCACAAGTAGATATCCCGTTGTCTACGATGGGCGCGAAGGCCTCGCCGGTTTCTAATTTATAGCGCCAGCGCATCTCTTGATAGCGATGGGCGCGTTCAACGTATTCACTGAGGTCGTAAAGGGCGAACTGAAGGGGCGCTTCAAGGTCAAATGTCGTGCCAATGACAATGAAGCTTTCTTTGAGTTCATAGATAAAGTCGGGGTTTACGTTGAGGATATAGGATAGAACGTCCTCTGCACGAACTTCAGATACTTGGAGAGTGACTTCGAGTCCATCACCGAAGGCGATGCTCTTCGCGTCGTCAAGGATACGGAATCCCACGCCGCATTCCTCACTGAGGACATTGAGGGCGGCTTGGAATGGCGTCTCTTTGAATGAGACAGAAATGCGCTTGTTTAACTTTGTTTGGAGTTCGCTGTGGTCGAACTTGGGCGCGAGTTTGGCCTTGTCGAATTTAAGCGGGGGCCCGTAGTGAGGGCTTCGGCTCGGTGTTTTGAGTGGTCGATGAGGATTGTTCTCTTGAAGACTTTGCAGGGAGTTGAAGGCAAAGAATGTGAGCGTGACGGTGATCGGGATGGTGGCACTGCGAAAAAAGTGGCGAAGGGGCGATGGAGATTGTTTCCATTGAGATTGAGGCATGATGGCGGTTTTCTGAAGAGGCTTCTTGCACAGTAATAGCTACGTCTGTGAAAGACTTTTGTTCCTCAAAAAAACGAATAGTGATTGTGGTTCTTCAAAAGAAGCTGTCTGAGAGTGATGTCCTATTCACTTCTTCCGAGCCATGCCGGCGCGGATCGTTTTCAGTATTTTTTCGATTTCGACGAAGACTTCTTCAGTCTGATAAATCAATAGTTGGCCGCCGTATGAACGAACGGAAGCGGGGTCCTCCCAGAGTTCGTCGTCCGTGCCATTATAAAGCAGCTCTGTCAGACGATCAGGGTGAAGATTGGGATTGGCCTTGCCTTGAGGGTAGAGAATGTCTTCCACGGAGTAAATTTTTAGTTGGAACTGTCTATCTTCGCCATTACCCTTTGCAACAATTCTAAAGGCTTCATGAAATGGAATGATGGCAAATTTATTGTCCTTTAACACCCAGTCTAGGGCGTCTTTGTAAGTTCTGTTCTTCAGCTGCATGGTGATTGTGAGTTCTTCAGCGTCAATTTCTGCAGAGATCGTGATATTCAATTGAGTTTTGTTGCGAATGTAATCGACGAACTGACTAAAAGGAGCTTCATTGAATGTGACGGCAGACATTGGCTTCTTAAGGGCCTTCACGGCTTTCTCACCCCATGTCTTGTTCGCTTGATTGATGGCGGCCTGCCCATTGAAATTATGTAGCAACATTCCCTTCGAGCTGCGGATATTCTTTTTGAATGCAGCGATGAATTGTTGAAGCATTTTGTGTTCTTGTTGATTGCCTCGCATATGAAACAACGAGTTGTGAAGGGAGTAGGTGTGACCTTCTCCCTTCGCATTGCTCAATAGGCTCTCGAAGACTTCGAGGACCGGCTCTATGCCCAGGCAGCTGCTGCTGTCGTCGTCGGGGTCTACCTTTTCTTTAGCTTTCTTCGGCGCTTTTGCTGCGGCTTCTTGCTCGGCCTTCTCTTGAATAGCCTGCGCGTGCTCATAGCTTTTCACCAATATACTCACGTCGTAGAGACCCAATTTTATCGGGGCCTTGTACGACTCCACTGTGTTTACGTGGATCACGCCTTCATTGAAATGAAAGAGCAGCTCAGAGAATTGAGCGTCGATATGTCGGAGAGCACTATATGCACTGACATCCTTTAGTTTTAGATTCAGTCGAAGCTGCTCTCCTCCAATGAGTTCGCGGGCGCTTTTTGCATAAAAGAGATTGACTTTGAGAGGACGAAACAGTGTCTCTAAGGCCGCCTCAAGGGGAATATCCGTCATTGAAACGTCGAGGCGCGAGTGGACCAGGGTCGTTTTAAGCGTCGGGTTTATCGGGTCGATCGCAAAGCTTGGTATCAGTGATTTCAAGGGGGCAGGGTCTTTTGTTTTGGGACGGGGGTCCGGTTTGCCTTGTCCTTCGTCCGTCGCCGGATTTGTCTCGCCCGGATTTGTGACGCCTGGATTCTTTGGCTGACAGCCGAAGACTGTGGCGGCCATTAAAATGAGGAGACCGCGGCCTAAGAGCTGGAGCTTGGAAGACTTGGACTCACTGGATTGAATTTTTGTGGCTCGCCCGGAATTTGACATCTTGGTCGTCCTTTGCAAAGGGGAACTAGGCTCTGCTTCTTAACACGGTCACGAAGCGGGGAAGTTCCCCTCAGTCATGAATTTGAAACGCTGATTCTGTTTACTCAGAGATAAGCAGGTCGCGGGCGGCGGTACAGAAGTCTTTGATGAGCTTGCGTGTGCCAACTCGGCGGCGGAAAAGACCGAAGTGGGGGAGCCCGACGACCTCCCGAAGCATGTCAGTGAAGTCGAAGGATATGCAGCCATCTTTGAGGGTTCTCTTCTTACGCTTTGACTTCTTTTGGATAAGCGCAGGGACGAAGGCCGCCCCCACTCCGGCTCGTACCAAGGAGCGCATGGCGGCGGAGCTTGTGGCTTCGGCGGCTGTCTCCATTGGGATGCCTGCGCGGCGCAGGGTCGACTCGGTGAACTCTCGGCCCTCAGTGCCGTCGGGGTAAACGACCAGGTTAATGTCCTGGAGCTGTTCAATTTTGGGAGGCGATTTCTTTGACGCCAGAGGATGATTGGCGGGGAGTAAGAGCTGAAGTCCCAATTCACCGATGGACTCAAAGGCGAGATCGTCCGGCACTGGGCCCGTTTGAACAGTCACTCCAATGTCGACGCGCCCACTCGCGACGACGTCAATGATTTGCGGGCGGTCCAGCTCGAGAAGCTGGAAGTGAACATCGGGGCAGGTCTCTTTCATTTGAGCCAGAGCCGGGGCGCAGAGATCCGCGACATAGAAGGGCTCACTCGCGACGACCAGGGTGCCTCCCAGATTATTGGAGATGGTCCGGAGTATGCCGGGGACCTTCTCGTAGAACGGAGCAATGAATTTATAGAGGGCGCGCCCGGCGGGGGTCAGCACCATGAGTCGCCCTGGCGCCCGTTCGAGTAAGCGGGTGCCGCCGAGGGCCGATTCGAGCTTGCGCACTTGTTGGTGCAGAGCGGGCTCGGTGATGGAGTAAGGAATCTTGGCCGAAGCCCGGGCGTAACCCTGGTGAGTCGCCACGTGATAGAAGCCCTCAAGTTGGTGGATCCGCACCTCAACAGGCCAGTCAGGAATCCTCGCATCGTCGCTCATATCAACTCTCCGTCTTTGCTCAATCTGTATTAACTTCTACTTAATAAAACATTTACTTTTAATACGTTCAAGTGATCGATTGAACGGCGTCTAATGGGAGACACGACCGCCACGAAGAAAGTTAGGAACGTGACCCATGTCAAGCGCTTCAAACCTAGAGTCTCCGGCTCCAAAGACATTTTGGACCCTTCCTTGTCTCTTATCCAATGTTTCAAAATATTGGGTGGGGCTCTTCTTT
>JARGOJ010000570.1:0-1608 GCA_029210225.1 Planctomycetota bacterium | reverse complement strand
GACAGGTTCCCGTCTCTTGGGAGTGGACAAGCTTCCTCACCCCAAGCTTCATCGACAAGTCGGTCCCACTCATTCCCTGGACCGCTTGGATCTACGCCAGTTATCCCTTGCTCTTCCTCTTGGTCTACGCCTCCGAAAAAAGTAAAGGCAAGCTGAGCCGCTATCTCTACGCCGCCCTCGCGGTGAACTTAATCAGCGAGCTCATATTTATACTGTGGCCAACCGCTATCGATCGGACGCTGTTCCCGGTCCCCAGCCAAAACGGTGACATCTCTGTGGGCCTTATGCACCTCATTCGCAAACTAGACAACGCCGGGAATTGTTTCCCAAGCCTTCACGTTTCTACATCATTACTTTCGGCCTTTGCCCTCTGGCGACATGGCTCCAAACGTTTTTACTTCTCACTGGTCTGGGCCATCGCTATCGCCATCTCAACCATGACCACGAAGCAACACTACTTCGTGGATGTGATCTCCGGAGGAGTCCTTGCTGCGGCGGCTTATTGGGTCTTTTTTCATCGCGTCGCCATTCGTGAAGACGCACGGGAATCTTCGACGGTCTCGGAGCTCTACAACGCTTGAACTTGAAAGAGGGAACTCTGTTTGACAAGCAGAGGCCCTTCTTTTAGACCCTGCTGGAAGGCCGGCACACAATACTTCTCACGAAACTCCAAGGAAGAAAAGCGAAGCGGGCGCTGGGGGAAAAATCGGTAAACCCTCGGCTTCTTAGGCAAAGACAGCAACGATTGAATCCCTCGGCTGATCATGGCATCCCCAGGATTGTCGGGATCGATCTGGGTCGATAGCGCCCGCGCCAGTAAGGTCTGCCTGGGAGGCCTGTCTAAGCACTCCATTTCTAGCACCAAAACGTCTTCGCAATCCTCCATGAAGCGAAAGTCCATCCCCGTCGGGCAGGAGACGCCGCCATCCATCAACAAGCGGTCCTTGCCCTGAATCGTAGTTCGAATCGGCGGGAAGACCAGGGGAATCGCGCAGCTCGCGGCGATGTGTTTGATAAGCGGCCCATCCCACAGCTCCTTCTCCGGTGCGAAGTGAGCATAAATGTGACGGCGCTCTTCTCTGCAAACGCTCACCACGGTGTAGTGGCATTGGGCTCTCTTCTTGCACCGGTCTTCATTTGCGACATACTCAATCGACTTCATGACCGGGTGCCCAGAGAAGAGGCTCAAGGGCCGGAGCTTTGGGCGAAAACGCATAATCCGAGCGGTGTTGACGTTGCGCCATCGGGTCGAAATCTCCTCTAAGCGGTTCAGAAAATATGCAACCCCAGTCAATGATCCTGAGCTGATCCCAACAATGTGCTGAAAACGCAGCCCGAATTCATTCACTAAGGAATACACAACCCCACTTTGCCACGCCCCAAGGGCTCCTCCCCCCGCCAACACTAGCCCCAAAGGCTGACGGAAGCCTCCGTGAGGGCGGGGCTCGTGATTCAGAATCACATTCAATCTCCTCGCTTCACAAGATAAAAGATGGCGTCCTTGAAGGGAAGTGGTCTCGCCGAAGAAGACGAACATTGAACGAAGGAGCCGTTTTCCTTCAGGGAAGTTGGCGGAGCGGGGTTGTTTGGAAACGAATCCCTAGCGAA
>JARGOJ010000569.1:2188-6104 GCA_029210225.1 Planctomycetota bacterium | reverse complement strand
GGCTTCCAACAGCCACTCTCCAGAAGCTTGTGCAAGACTCAAACATTTCGAAGATTTATGACTCGACGCGTTATAATTGATGCACTACATTTATGGCATCCAAATCGGTGGGCTTCAAATAGGAGTGTGGTCTGTGCAACGAATTCGTTTAGGTCATGACTTTCCTCACCCGCCTTCGGTTGTCTGGAAGTATCTCTTAGACCACGAAGGCATGATTCGCTGGACAGGTTTAGAGCGCGTTGAAGTGCTCCGCTCGGTCGGGGACGGCGGCGTTGGCACTGTCCGGCGCATCGCTTTTGGCCCGTACGGACTCCCAGCCCTCGCTATCGACGAAGAAATCACGGGGGCGCAAAAAGAGCGGCGTCTGGAATATCGCATTATCGCCGGGCTGCCCATGCGCCATCACTATGGAATCATTAGTCTGGAGCCATGGGGATCAGGAACACGCCTCAGCTGGCGGGTCAACTTCATCGCGAAGATTCCCGGCATGGGGGCGGTGGTCAAAGCCATGCTCGACTCCCTGTTAAACGACGCCATGAATCGCCTGGAGCGCCTCATGCTCGCCGAGCACAGCGTCCACGGAGATGACCTGCGGGGACAGCTGATCGCCGACGAAGACGCCCTTTGGCGCCAGCGCGGCAACGATCACTGCGAGCGGCGGCTCTAAGCTTTCCACGAAGGGCACAAAACGCACGCCCATCAGTGTTTCGTATGTGATTTCTCCGTCCTCACCCTTTTGATAGAGCCTAAGCTCCTGGCCTTCATTGACGGGCCCTACAGGGATAAGCAAAACGCCCCCGACTTCGAGCTGGTCAAGCAAGGTCCATGGGGTCTCTGGCGCGGCGCAGGCCACGAGAATGTGGGAAAACGGGGCTTGATCGGGCCACCCCAAATAGCCATTTCCGACTCGCAAATGGGCTTGCAATTGCAAGGAGGTCAACCTTTCAGCGGCTTGCTCAGATAGCTCCCGGCGAATCTCAATGGAAAAAACGGTCGCTCCAAGCGCTGCCAGGACCGCGGTTTGGTAGCCACATCCTGTACCTATTTCGAGCACTCTGGCGCCGGGACCAGCATCGAGGATCTGACTCATAACCGCGACCATATACGGTTGCGATATTGTCTGGTTCGAACCAATGGACAAGGGGCGATCCTCGTAGGCATGGGCCTTCAGGGCGGAGCATACGAAGTCGTGGCGCGGCAGGGCCCCCATCACAGCGAGGATGCCGGGGGACGTGATGCCCCGAGATTGAAGCTGCTCACGGACCATCCTTTGCCGCTTCGTTTCATAGTCCGTGGAATTCATTTTTTTCTGCCCACAAAAAGCTGCTGCAACAATCGATTGCAAAAGTCGATAAGTCAATACATAGAGACAATCTCTGGGGACGGTTTTTACGCCATGTCCCCAAACAGCGCAAGGATTCTCCTTCCGCGATATGGTCGAAGCGATGATATCGTCTATCTGACCTTACCCGAAAATTTCCCAGCAAATTGAGTCGAAGCCTTATGGAATCAATTGTCAAGGATCTCACCGATCAACAACGCGAAGCCGTTCTTCACAAAGACGGACCGCTGCTCATCCTCGCCGGCGCGGGCACTGGGAAGACCCGTGTCATTACCCGAAGAATAGCCGCGCTGGTGCATTCTGGAGTCAAGGCCGACCGCATCCTTGCGATCACCTTCACGAACAAAGCCGCCGGTGAAATGAGAGAGCGAACCGAGCGTCTGGTCGGGGGCTTCCCCACGGTCACGACCTTTCACTCCTTTGGAGCGCGTCTGCTGCGCCGCCACGCTGAGCTGGTCGGCCTCGACAAACACTTCACTATCTTCGACGACGCCGATCAGAAGGCCTGTGTGAAGGAGGCCGCGGCGGAAGCGAAAGTGGACACTGAGAGCTGGTCACCGAAGGTTCTCATCGCGGGGATTAGTAGCGCCAAAAACAAGCTGCTGAGCCCAAAAGAAATGGAAGAGCTGGCGATCACGCCAAAGCAACGGGCGGTTGCCCTTGTTTATCCTCGCTATCAAAGCATTCTGCGGAATCGAAACGGCGCTGATTTTGACGATCTACTGGTTCTAACAACTCAACTTCTCAAGACCGACGAAAACGTGCGTCGCCTTTGGGCGGATTGGTATCGCTATGTTCTGATCGATGAGTATCAGGATACCAACCATGTTCAGTACTCCCTCGCGATGTCTCTGGCGAAAGAACATCGCAACCTCTGCGTCACCGGCGACCCAGATCAGTCGATTTACGGTTGGCGTGGGGCGGACATCGCCAACATCCTCAATTTTGAGAGAGACTTCACAGACACCAAGGTCATCCCGCTTACGAAGAACTTTCGCTCCACTCAAAAGATCCTCGACGCCGCGAATCGCCTGATCTCATTCAATATCCGTCGCAAGGAAAAGGACCTTGAGGGAGTCAATGGGGATGGTGAACCCATTGAGGTGAAGAACTTTGACTCCGCTGAAGAAGAGTCGTATTTCGTCGCGAGGTCTATCCAAAGCTATCGTCAAAAAGGCGGAAGCCTCGGTGAAGTGGCCGTTCTCTATCGCGCCAATTTTCAATCACGGCTCATTGAGGAAGGCCTGGTCCACCGGGGGATGCCTTACCAAGTGGTCGGCGCCGTCGCCTTTTACCAACGAAAAGAAGTCAAAGACCTCCTCGCCTACCTTCGGGTCCTCGTCAATAGCAACGATGACTTTGGCGCCCTCAGGATCATCAACACTCCTCCTCGGCGCATTGGTGCCGCATCTCTGAGGAAAATGAACGATTCCCGTCGTGGCAAAGGCATCTCATTGCTGGAGTGCTGTGAAGCGTTGGACGGAGTGGGTCTCGGGTCGAGAGCGACAAAGGCCGTGACCGCCTGGGCCGCGATGATGCGTGGCTTCCGGGAGTTTTCGGAGAACACTTCGAGCGTCGCTGAGGTCCTTCGGGAGATCGTTGAGAAGATTGAATACAAGGCGCATCTTGAGAAGATTCACCCCGATGAGCCAGATCGCTTTGAGAACATTCACGCTTTGATCGATGCGGCCGCTGAATTCGACCGGGATTGTCTGTCTAGAATGGGAAAGCCGGAGCCACAGGAGGGGGATGGTCCCATGCAACATGCGGGTCCAGAGCCGAGCGTCAGCGGCTTCTTAGAGCATGTGTCCTTGGTCTCGGCCGTTGACGATCTGGATGACGATGATGAGGCCAAACGCCGAGAGCGCATTTCTCTAATGACGGTCCACACCGCCAAGGGTCTTGAGTTCGACAAGGTTTTCATTGTCGGTTTGGAAGATGGCATTTTTCCGAATAGCCGGGCCTTGGAAGAGAGTTGGGGGATGGAGGAGGAGCGGCGCTTGGCCTACGTCGCGATAACGCGAGCGCGCTTGTCTTTGACCCTTACTTACAATCGATGCCGGACTCGCTTTGGTCAATTTGAAGTCTTAGATCCTTCTCCTTTCCTTCACGAATCAGGCGCGGCGCCGGAGCCCAAGAAGAAGCGTTTTGGCAGGGATGCTTTTGATGATTACTCCCAAGTGCCGTCGACCTGGGATGACGATAGCCCTGCGAAGAATGATTCTCGGTCCAGGTGGCGTTTGCCTCCTATTAAAAATCCTGCGAAAAAGAAGCCGCTCTCAAAGTATGCTCCGAGCCCCATGGGTCGGAAGCTCAAGCCGGGTCCTCGCACCAAGTCGGCGTTTACAACGCGGGCTAAGGATGTGAAAGACCCTTTTAAGGCGGGGGACAGAGTAAAACATGAGATTTTTGGGGAAGGCGATGTATCCTCTGTAACTGGATATGGGCCTGGGACAAGGGTGAAGGTTCGGTTTGATCGTCACGGCGAGAAGACCCTTGTCTTGCAGTATGCCCGTCTGCATAAGATTTAGAGGAAACAGAACGCATGAAACGGCGCGTCCTAAAACTTGGGTT
>JARGOJ010000569.1:0-2178 GCA_029210225.1 Planctomycetota bacterium | reverse complement strand
CGTGCCTCAGGGCGTGGGTTCGCAAACCTGGTTCGAGTTTCGTCCATCGGGCATCCGGCTCAGTTACAACATGGGCTTCTCTTCGTTGCTCGGTTATGAATACCTGACCCAAATGGACACCGATCATAACGGCCAAATCGACGCCGTTGAGAAGCGTCTGTGGCTCGATGACTTTGGCAAGAAGATGCTGAAGAATCTTGAGCTCTTTGTCGACGGCAAGCGCGTCGAGTTTCGCGTTGTCGAAGGCTCGGGGACAGGGATGATCGGCGATGTATCCAACGTCGCTTTTGACACTCTCTTCACCTTCGAAAGTGACTTTCGCTTAGGTACTGAGGCTCACAAAGTCAGCTACTACGAGGGCAACTTCCCCAATGAAAAGGCTCAGCAGTACCTCTGGTTGCCTGCGGATTACAGCGTCTATAAGACTTTCTATCACACTCAAAAAATGCCTGTTTCGGCGCCGATGCGCGAGCGTGGTTACATGCGCCGAGAAGGGCGTGAGGTCAGCATTGATCTACAGTTCAACGGGACTGCGGTGGTGGAAGATGAGGCGCTGCAAAAGGTCTTGATTCATACTCGCGCCTTAGAGAAGGTTTTAGCGGGCTTTGAGACAGCAGTTGTGACAGAGAGCTTGAATGAAGGAGTGAATACTTGGGCATTTGAAGAGACCGTTTTTGGTCGGCCTAAGAAGGCAATGACGGTTCCCGGTCCCTCTGCAGAGCTCGCGAAGGCTCGGGTGCCAGGGGCTCCTGAGATCAAGACTGGACCAGATTCGCTGAAGGATCAATTCGATGCGATCAATCAAGGGGAGAGAAGCTCAGCGCCGATCGCTGATACCGAAGAGACCGACGAGATTATTGAGGCCCTGAAGCTCATCAATGAGCCCTTTTCCTGGGCTGCGATTCTGACTTTTTTAATATTAGGTGCTTGGCATGCTCGGGGACCTGGCCATGGAAAAACAATGGTTGCGGCCTACCTTATAGGCCGGAGAGGGACTATCGGCGATGCGATCAAGCTCGGCCTCATGGTCACCTTCACACACACGATAAGCTTGTATACGATTGGCTTAGCCGCTGTGTATGTGGTGCAGCGACTCTATGAGACGGAGGAATACAGCTCGAACGCTTTTTTGCAGAACGTGACCTTCTGGGTGACTTTTCTATCCGGGCTTGCCATGATCCTGTTCGGGATCACGCTCTTTCGCCAACGCTATCAGAACTTTAAATCCGGGCGCATCCTCCCTGAGGGCGTTGGGGCTCATGATCATTCTCATGGTCACAGTCATGGTCATCACCATGGGCACTCTCATGGTCATGGTGAAGGCCATGGGCACTCTCACAGTCATGATCATTCTCATGGCTCGGAACACCATCACGGCCATGGCAAATATGGTGAACATAGCCATGATCATTCTCATGAGGCCACGGACAAAACCCACAGTCATGATCATTCTCACGATCATGGTGATGGCCATTCTCACGATCATGGTGATGGCCATTCTCACGGACACGCCCATGGCCATTCCCACGGACACAGTCACAGCCACGGTGGGCTGATTCATGATCACGCCGGGCTCGACGAGACGAGCTTGTTTGGGTAGCGATGATGAAGCCCATGGCTCCAACGCCAGTAGTAGGAACTCCCGCCGATCAGATCGAGAGAGTGACCCAGGATACGATTGACTCGCTGCGACTTAAAGCATGCCCCGTGATTGGACTCATGCATGATACAAGTCCCAATGCATCCAATAGATAGACCAAGAGACATGGCCGCGATGATCCCTGCCCAAACTGGCTCAAGAAAGAGCATGGCGCAGTAACTCGACACAAACCAGGCATAAATGGTCGCAATTTTGAATACCAGACGGGCTCCACCGGACCGAGCAATCCCATTCTCTTCAAAGTAATGGCGGACCTTGGCGAACAGTTTCTGCTTCAGCTCGGCGTCGTTTGTGTACGGTAGAAAAGGCGTTGTGGATTGATTCATTCGGTCCTTCATAGGAGATCCGAGTGTTAAGCCATGATAGACCTCGGAGACAGTGTTTGAGTGTCGATCACGTTCGGTGTTTGCTCCTGTATGGCGACACCTTAGATGATTTGGATGACTTTGTCTATGTTCGAGACAATTCCAAGCCCTCCTTTGAATCGCAGCCCACAACGACAGCGCTCTCAAAGCCGA
>JARGOJ010000568.1 GCA_029210225.1 Planctomycetota bacterium | reverse complement strand
CGGGGATCTTCCCTCCTAAGACACGGATCACTTCGATCCCCTGGGACTTCCCCTTCAAAGACTTTCGGGTCGCCACTTTGAAATAACTGAAGATCAGGCGTCCGTCAGGGCTCGGGCGGACCTGGACATCGGTCACAACACCGACAACGATTTTAGATGCTTTGCGAGTCAGGTAATTCAAGCCAACAACGACGGCGCCATTCTTAGTATAGACGCGCCCCTTCGAGTCGGCCCAGGGCGATTTGTTTCCGCCCTGACCATTTCCCCCGTTGCTTACAGCGTTTGGATTCTTCGTCCCACCGTTTTCTTCGCCGGGTCCCTCGGAATCCGAGTCACCACGCTTCTTCTTTTGATCGGTGAGCTTCGACCGCCCTGAGTTCTTTCCTTTGTTGGCTTCCGAGTCTGAATTGCTGTCTCCGAATGATCCTGATTGACCAATCCAAACAGCAACAATCGCGGCGATTCCTAAGACTGCGAGCAGTCCCAGAATCTCCTTTCGCTTCCCGCTCATGAACGTTCTTCGCTCACTTTCTCTGAATGTAGAAGTAAGTCCCCGACCAATCACTGGCTCCGGAACGATTGATCGCACGAACCCACCAGTAATAGTAGGACCCTGCTGGCAACGGACTTTGAGCGACATACTCGGTGCCGTTGACCTGGCCTTTGAGAACGCCGTTTTGGCCATTCGCTTGATTGACCCATATCTGATAGGACACGGCTCCTGGAACGGCTTGCCACTTCAATGTTGGCCGCGACTCCAATGTGCTCTCCTGAACTGGGCTCACTTGAATTGGCCGGGCTGGTCTCTGTCCTCGTATGAGGAAAGTCAAGCGCTGGGAGGGAGTCGTTAATCCTTCTGCGCTGTGAGCAATCACACGCCAACGGTAATTCTGAGAGGAGAGTAGATTCGACCCGGGCTGAAACTCTAAGCGTTCGAGGTTGTTAATTCTAAGGACAGACTGCAAAGCGCCGGAGCCATCCACGAGGTCCAACTCTAAAGAATAGCGATTCGCGTTGGTGCTCGCCTGCCACTGAAACTGGGGCTGCTGTTGATCGATAATTCCTCTTGGAGCCACAAGAGTCACTGCTCCCGGAGGAACAACGCCCGCGCTCCCAGCTGGGTAGAGGGCTGCTGCTCCGGCGACATCGTCCCCGGTGAGCGCCCGGCGACGAGTGCCATTGGGAGTGGAAGGATACATGACCGCGCTCCACTGGGCGCTGTGATCCAAGCCCAGGGCGTGACCAAACTCATGAAGCGCGACGCTCTCAAGATCGAACTGCCAGTTACCGGGATTACTCGACCAATTCTGCTTGCCGTTGAAGACAATATCAAAGTGGACCATCTCCGACCCGGTCGACCAATGCAAGGTCGTCGCTAAGGTCGTTGCATCCTGGCCGCCACCGGAGGCGTCGTAGTAAACAGACTGAACTTGATCGGTGTAAACAGTGTCAGCGACATTCGTCTGACCCTGAAACTGGAATTGAAAATCCACCTGGCTCTGGGCATTCCAAGTCTGGGCAGCGGCCCGGATGGAACTCTCAAAACCTGCAGGGGCATCGTTAGGGTTCACAGCGAAGGACTGCGACCGGTTTGCCGCGCTCCACTTCGAACCAATATGGCTGAAAGCAAAAGCATCGCTGGCCCCGAAGGCCAAGGTTAAAGCCGCTATCAAGGACGCGCAAATTCGAGCCTGTCTCATGATTCATCCCTCCTTACAATCCCAAGATAAATTAATCCCAGGATTTAATAGGCACTATTGTCCGAGGGAGAGTTGTGAAAGTTTTGTAAAAAGCTGGGTAAGACCCCATAGTGACTCAGCGCTGAGACAAAGCCTTTAAAAAAGACCAAGGCCGATTTCTCGGCCCTGGTCCCCACACTCTTCGACAACAGATCTAAATGCTGAAAGGTATCAGGCAAGCAAAAGCTTCAAGGCCTTGCCTGGACCATGACTCTCAACAGCAAAGTAATCCCAGCCCTTATCCGGCTTGATGTCCTCTCCTGCTTCAGCCTTTTCCAAGATCGTTAAGACCCAATCAACGCCTCCTTCACGTCCCTGAGCCTCCAACCACTTGGCCGCTTTCAAGACAGCCCGGCGACGTAAACCCTTGCGACGGGTATGACCCATTAAGATCAAGGCCAAGACCGCAGCGATCGTTTGATCCACGTCTCCCCCGAAGGCTCCGCTGGCGTCCTGACTCCGAGCCAAGTCACCGGATTCATGAAGGTGGGCAGGAGCCGCAGCAGCGGGAGCTGGAGCTGGAGCCGGTGCGCTCGGCGCTGGAGGAGCGTAGCTCTTGACGCTGAGAGAGGCGTCGTCCATAAAGTCGCCGTCGTCTGCGTCGTCGCTGACATCCATAAAGGCCTTGGCCGCTTGGAAATCTCCGCTTTCGTCATCGTCGTCCTCCGCAAAGGACTCCATAGGGGCAGCCATGCTTGCTGGAGGAGGGGGCGGAGATCCTGCGGAGCGGTTGCCACCACCAAGACCAAAGGGATCCGAGGCTCCTGGGCCAGCTGGACTTCCTGGAGCCGCGAACGGATCCGAGCTTGGCGCAGCAGCACCCATGGGAGCAGAGAAGGTATCGGAGCCTGCCTGACCGTAGGGATTCGAGCTTGGTGCTGCGAAAGGATCGGAGCTGGAGCTAGCTGCAGTGCGGCCAAGGCCTCCCTGACCCTCTGAGATATCTCTCGATTTCTCCTCGCAGCGATCGATATCTTGAGACTCCTTCTTAGTTGGGCTAATAAGATCTTTGAAGTGGGACATAAGACCCTTCTTGCCCGACTTGCCAGCGCTTGGTTTCTTCTTCACTTTCCGCAATTTTGCCATGTCTGCATTAGGAGCGGACTCTGAGAGGCGGCGACGTGGGCTTGGAGATGGAGGAGCGCTAAAGGCCCCTGGAGCCGATCCACCAACTGCGTTCACAGCGTTTTCCTTATCCCAGGCTTCAGGCAATTCATTGGGTTGAACCACAGAGACTCGGTCGCCTTCAAGTGTTGTCGAGCGTTCAACGGCGACGAAGGACGTGTATTTCGAGGCGATACCATGTTCGAGGGCGGCTTCGAGGATATGGTGCTTAATGGATTCTTCCTCAAAGGGGTTCAGCTTTAATCGATCTTCGAGGAATTGAATTCGCTCCCGAGCCCAGAGCGCGCCAAGGGGGAAGTTGACCTTCGCCGGACGCACTTCGTAGTTCATTTCGCCCCCAGCGACCTGCCCGGTCACTTTGACTAAGTCGGGAGTGCCTTTGAGCATAAGAGTGACGGGGCGTCCAGAGAACAGCGCCAGCTCTTCGTCCCGGCCCGGGGTGCCTCCAGTGAAGCGAATCTCCGTGGCGACGGGGCTGCCGAAGCGCGCTTCAATCTTCGACATGATCTCTTCAATGTCATCGTGAGGTGTGGCGAGTTCGCAGGTTCCTCCACCAGCTCTCGCCATTGATTTTAAGAGGGCTCCATTGACAGCGGTGTCAATTCCAACGGTGAAGAATCGTGAGCGCTTGCGGCGATACGCAATGGCGGCGCAGAGCTCTTTTTCATTCCAGGCCTGGCCGTCTGTGACAAAGAGCACCGTGCGGAGGCGACCTTTGAGGGTGTTACCAGACAGTGATTCTTTAATGGCCGGGAGCATTTCTGTGCCCCCCCGGGCTCTTAAGTTATCAATCCATTTATCGGCGGCGGCGAGGGTCTGATCGTTGAAGTCGACGAAGTCCTTTTTGAAGAGCTCAATGCGATCATCGAAGGCGACGAGCTTGAAGCGATCTCCAGGGAGCAGTCCGTGAACCGCAGTGATCAAGGCTTTCTTGGCAGCGTCGAGCTTTGCTCCGCTCATAGAGCCAGAGATATCCACGACGAAAACAGCATCTCTAGGAACAGAGTCGGAGATTTTCTTGAGCGGAGGCTCGACTACAGCGAGGGTGTAATTCCCGTCTGTCCAGGCTCTCAGCGAGGCTTCTTGGTCGTCTCCTGTTGAGAAGGAGAGGATGAAGTCTTTATTGAGGGTGGCTTTGGTTGACGGAGCGACTTTGATTCCGCCGCCGTCGATGCCCATTCTTACGGCGTGCAGGGAGCTAGACAAGTTGTGAACGGGGGCTGCGAGTTCGACTTCTAAGTCGAGCTTTGTTCCGCCTTCAAGTCTAAGCGGGGGCTGGAGCCGAGAGGCGTCGGTGACTCTATCTGTGTCAGGGTTTGCCCCTGGGCCTTCGTGGCTGATGGGGTTGCCTGGAAGGTAGCGCGGGGCAATGGTTGTGGGGAAGCGGAAGCGGTATTCGCCGTCAATGATTTCGAGCTTCTCGACCACGACAATGCGCACAGTCACTTCTTCTCCGGGGGGGATATTGGTGACATTGAGGGTGTGGACGTCGTCGCGTTCCTGGGTGAGGAGCGCGGCGCGGTGACCTTGTTGTCGGGCTTGATTGAACTCTTCCTGGGCTTCTTCTTTCTCTTTGCACTCGGCTTTCACAATGATATCGCCGCAGCGCAGTTCGACTTCGTTGACGGCGCCGTCTTCGGGGAGGGGAAAGATGTGAACGGCTTCCATGCCGACTTTGAGGGGATTTTTGAAGCGCTGATCAATGACGGCGCGGCAGCAGTTTCCGGCGATGCTGACACGGACTTTGACCTCTTGGAGGGGGAAGGCGACTTCCTGTTCGGGGCTTTTGGCGATGAGGCCACCAAGACCGCATTTGTTGCGAATGGATTCCATAAAAGAGCGGGGGGCGATATCGACTTTAGATTGGGCTAGGGCACTCATTGGTTTCCTCCAGATTTTAGCGCTGCTTTGATGCGGGCTAGGATTAGGTCGGGCGTTTCGACTTGGGAAGGGTCAAGGGTTACAATGACACCTGGAGCGAGCTCCACGGTGATAAAGACTTTGTCTTCCGGCTCAGGATCTTTATTGATGGTGTCCGGGAGAGGGGGTAATGAAAGGGCTTCGCGCAGGGCGCTTTCCAGTTGCTCGATACGAGCATTAGGAATGACACTCTGGATTTGAGCGAGGCTGTGGCCTTCCGCTTGTAGAAGTTTGATACAGGTGGCTCGAAACAAGTGTTCGAGTCCGTAGATCGCTCTTCGTCCGTCATAACGCAGGGGTTTGTTGAGCAAACCAAGGCTCTGGTAATATCGCACCGCGCGTTTGTCGGGATAAGCGGACACTCGGTTATCTCCGGGCTCTATGCCAGCGGCTAGAAGTAAGTCTCTAGCAGCGTCGCAGAGGGCCTGAAGCTCGAATTCCTTTCCTTTGTATTGGTCTAGTTTTGTTTCCATGGACTTACTGTAATATTAACAGCAATTACTGTCAACGTCCTTGATGGGATGTTTTTCGATTTGGGGCCAAGAAAGGGGCTATGGGCATAGAAAATCTGGAGCAGCGTCACGATGAACTTGGCGCTTGGATCCTTAATAATACTCAGTTTTGGCAGCCCAGACCGTTCACGGAGGCACCTTGCTCCTGGGAAAATGATTTTTCTGATTTAGCCAAAGAATTGCGCGGGCTCTCCCTCGACGTCATCGAGGCTTATGAGAGCGAACCGGGGGGCTACCCAAGTGCTCACACACTCTACAACACCATTAAAAACAAGGCCTTAGAGCTAAGCGAGTGCCCAAAACTCGGGGATACTGGGACATTTACAGTAAAGGATAGGCGGGGCATCAAAGGGAAGAAGCTGCGACAGATCAGCGCTTTTGCCTCGGCCTCTCACTCCAGCCTTGCCAAGTCCATGGCCCGATCGATCTTTGATTGGTGTGGGGGAAAAGGCCATCTTGGGCGAAGCTTAGCCCTGGAGCACAAGCGCAGCCTCACACTCTTGGACATCGATGAGACTCTCCTGAGCGCTGGAGGGCGCCTCGCGGCAGAGTCAGGCCTCCCTTGCGAGACTATCACTATAGATGCTCTGAGTCCGGAGGCCTCAAGCTCCCTAGGGCCAGGCCTTGCTGCCGTCGCCCTTCACGCCTGCGGGCAGCTCCATATGAACCTCGCCAAAAATACTGTCAGTAAAAAAGTCCCCACCCTTGTCATGGCTCCGTGCTGCTATCACCGAATCACCGGAGATCATTATCAGGCCCTCTCCGAACGGGGACGCAGTCATGGACTCACGCTCAATCGAGAGCTGCTCAAGCTCGCCAC
>JARGOJ010000567.1:3532-6121 GCA_029210225.1 Planctomycetota bacterium | reverse complement strand
ATCCCCCAATACAGCGCGGCAAAACCATGGATTGGTATTGGAAAGATATAAAAACGCCCGGTGTTTGGGCCGCCAAGGACCCGTCGCAAAACAGTGTCTTTGAGAATGATCATCTTAGCTATACCTATCGTCGAAAGTTTCTCAATGCCAGCGCACGCTCCGACCGCTTCCTCGCCGCAGATAAGGGCATGAAGGACAACGAAGACTCCGACGAGGGAAACCACGTTAACGGATACAACGTCGTCTATGTCGACGGCCACGCAGAGTTTATTTCCACAACCCAACGCGAGCTGCTCGATAAAATGTACAAAGAACTCCGAATGAAGACGGACAAACACTCTCACTAGCTCTGAGCAGCGTCAAGGCTGGTGCGAAGTCCGAAGAGCCCTATGTGTTGCGCTACTACGCGACCTCGCTGATTCCACAAAAAGAAAGCGCCTCGTAAAGGCGACAACGTCACGGTTCGCCCCTAGGATGGGGTAAGATGTTCGACTATGGCATCAGCTCACCCTGCGTCCTCTCACTCGAAGAGACAGCAACTTCTACGGGATCCCAAAACGTGGCACTACTTAGAGACCCAACTCCCCTTCCAACAAGATTTCTCCACCCGATTTGGCTTGTCTTCGTCAGCACAGTCCTTTTAGGCTCCGCCTGCCAGTCACAGCCTGCGCCTAAGAGAGAGTTAGGCTACAAAGACAGTTTTCGTCCCGTTAAAAAGGGCGAAGCTTCTCAACTGCCAAAAACTCTGAAGACAAGTAAGATGACCTGGATCGCTGGGCATAGCGTTCAGGGGCGCCCCATTGAGGTTCAATCATATGGAGAGAGTGAAAATTGTCTGCTCATCCTCGCCACGATTCACGGCAACGAATTCGCCGGCACTCCATTGATGAAGAAGTTTGCAAAGGTCCTCAAAGCCCAACCAGAGCTAACAAGAGACTGGACCCTGGTGATTGTTCCCGTCGTGAATCCTGACGGCTTCGCAGCGAAGAAGCGACGGAACGCTCGTGGAGTTGACTTGAATCGCAATTTCCCAGCAGGGAATTACAAGAGCAAAGGCAGCAAAGATAAGGGCCCCCTCTCCGAACCAGAGAGTCAAGTCATTGACGGTCTTCTCAAGAAATATAAACCCCAGTTCATTCTCAGCTTTCACCAAGCCGCTAATCTGCTCGACTACGATGGCCCAGGAAAAGAGTTGGCAGAAAGGCTCGCGGCCGTCTGTCCATTAAAAGTATCACGAATGGGAGCGCGCCCTGGCTCCCTCGGGTCTTATGCAGGGATTGAATTGAAGATCCCTATCATCACCGTCGAGCTACCAGGAAAAGCGAGTCGCATGTCCGAAGAAACCCTTTGGAAGAACTACGGCGGACTTCTGCTTGAGGCCTTAAAAACCAGGTAATACATCAATTTCATCTTGTTTGACAATCGGTCGCTAGGAGCTTGCCATTCGCTTTAACATTCTAAAATACAAACACCTCACCGAAGAAGTTCTGATTGAATGGTCCAAGTCTTGGGATATCTACCTTTCTGAGCAGGACGAAGACTTACTCATTCGTGGCTCCGATCCCTCAATGATGGTTCGTGTCGCGTCTTCCCCAGGCTGCGTTAAGACCGACTACTTAGCGAATATGCTAAGCTCCGATTTTCTCCGGCAGGTGAGAGAAAACTCAGGGTTCCATTCCAGACCCAATACAACTCGCTTTAAAAATGCAAGCCAGTTGGCCAGGGACTCTAAAAAGGTGGATCTCATTCAATGGGCCGACTTAGTCGACCGAGTTTGTGAAATGATCGACCCACGGGCGCCCATCGACCTTGAAGCTGCGACGGACTTGGCCAAAGCCCTCTTGTTTGGCGGAGCTAAGGAATCCCCCGACTTCCAATTTATCGCAAACGATCGATCCACTCATTGGGAGTTTATTGTTCAGCCCCCAAACAATGATCGAATCCGGACCGTGCTCTACATTGGCAAGCAAAACAGAGTCTTAACGATGAGCCCACGAGGCATTCTCGCGCCCTCCCCAATCTTCAGCGACCAAGAATTACAAGCACTCATTGAAGCAGAGAAAGAAGCTGATTGAACCTAGCCTGAGGACAACATAAATAGCCCGCTCGACGATCTCCTCTTTGCATTTCACAAGCAAGCAACCGGTATTCTGGAGACCGTTCGTACAAACGCTGCCAAGACTGGCTATGATGGTCTCTTTCAGCAAAGTCCAAGATTGAAGGAAGTTTGTCATGAGCAATGACTTTGAATTGTTTGCTGAAGAGCTCAAGCTTCGAATGGGACTCCCTCAAAGGCACCGCTTGCTTCACGGCTATCCTATGGCTCCACTTATGGAGCCATGCGCTCCAAAACTACGACGATTCAAAGGCTTCGAGAACGAGACGCAAGGATTGATTCTCGGGGTTTTGCCGCATCCTTTCTGCAATCCGAAGTTGGAAGGTTGTGGTTTCTGCACTTTCCCCCACAGTCAATTCAACAAAGAGGCCACATTAAAAACATGCGCCGCTGTTGTGACTGAAATCCAACGCTTTAAAGGCGCGCACCCAAGGCTCTGCGAGCGCCCTATTGAAGCGATCTATTTCGGAGGA
>JARGOJ010000567.1:2535-3522 GCA_029210225.1 Planctomycetota bacterium | reverse complement strand
ACCGCGAACTTAACTCCGTGGGTACAATTGCAAGAGATCATTAGAACACTTGGGCTGAGTTTTGAAATTCGAAACTCTGAGTTGACGCTGGAGGGAGTGCCTATTTACTTCGAGCGCAATCAATTTGAGTTGTTAGACTCCCTCAGTTCACTCAATGAGGTTCCTCACAAACGAATAAGCATGGGGCTTCAGAGCTTTGATCCTCACTGGCTCAAGGAAATGGGCCGGGACGCCTTTGGAGATGCCGTCCTATTTGAGAGTGTTGTCAAAGCGGCCCATAAGCGAGACATGACGATTTCCTGCGACGTGCTTTGTAACTTACCGGGACAAAAGTATGATGAGATGAAGGCGGACGTTCAGAAAGCCATTGACATTGGCTTTGATCAAATCTGCCTGTATCACCTCGTGCTGTTCAAAGGACTTGACGTCCCCTGGGCCAAGGAAAGTGAGAAACTGAACGCGTTGCCTGAGAATAGCGTCGGATTTGAGAATTGGCTGGCCCTACGCGCCCTCTTGCTCCAGTCAAATTACATCCAAACCAGCCTTACTAATTTTGAGCGCGTTGCTGTAAACCAATCCGAGAAGCGCTTTCGATATGAAGACGCCAGTTACTCACCACTGAACTTTGACGGTCTTGGATTTGGCCCTGGGGCGATTAGCTCTCTCGCGAAGTCTTGGGATCAAAAGAATCCGGTGTTCTTAAAGACAATGAATCCGTTGAACCCAGAGCGCTATATCGACAATGTGAATCAACACGGCACGGGCCATGACAAGCGCTTTCACGGAGTTGATATCGACCCTGTGTTACTCTTTCTCACTCGGTCCTTGGCAAAGCTAGGTTTCGACAAGTCTGATTTCCCGCTGGACAGCCTTGAAACAGACTTTCCGGAGGCATGGTCCGCGATTGCCGAGGCGGGATTAATTCTGGAGAAGCACGACAGAATAACTCTGACTGAAAAAGGAATGTTCTTTGCCGACAGCGTTGTG
>JARGOJ010000567.1:0-2523 GCA_029210225.1 Planctomycetota bacterium | reverse complement strand
ATAGCGCCGCAGCTAAAATCGACCGCGAGCGAGCCTTCGCGTTCGGCGCCGACCATTCGATGGGATAATATGAGCAAACTACGCCTCCATTCCTTGAAGCTAGCAGCGCTTTCGCACTTAGTGAACCTGTCTGTCAGTATCCTCATCAGTATCCTCATCGTTTATTTCATAGAGAACAGCTTCTCAACTATCTGTTTCCACACGCCACTCTTCATCTTTGACTGTTTTCAAATCTTTTCATTGCTCTCAATCGCCCCCCGTAAAAGGGAGTTAGTAAAGCAATGGACTCAGACCTTCGGCGATCGTTCATTCGACATCTGGTCCGTCGGCTGTCCTGACATATCTCCAAGTTACTACTCCCCAATACACTGTGGAATCAATCACGAAGAGATTATTCTAGGGACCGAAGATGAGTGGTCAATGTCGCGGGATTGGCCATTAAATTGGATTGAGTCTTTTGATTATGACAGCGAATCGAATGAGCTAAGTCTTCAGATCCGCAAGCGCCCACCCTTGATATTGCATCCTCGAACGCCCTATCAAGCGAGGAGCCTTCTGCGTTGCTACGAGAAACACCGGTCCCCTCGTCCTTTGAAAAAACTAATCAACACCGAGAATTAAGGATGTCTATGAAAAACGTGATTTTCCGACAATTGACCGTGGAAGATGCCCCCATTTTTCATCAACTCCGTGCACAAAGCCTGGAGATCAACCCCGAAGCCTATGGCATGGGGCTGATAAAATGGCAGGAAGCTCCGCTCTCTTCGGTGGAGGCGCTCATTGAGGCGAGCGCCTCAGGACAGGATGGCCCCCTCATCGGGGCCTTTTCAAAGCAGGAGTTACTCGGCTATGCGGGAGTAAAGGTTGTCGCCAGAAAGAAGGTCAGTCATCTTGGAACGCTCTGGGGGCTCTTTGTGCGGCCTGAATCACGGCGTCAGGGCATTGCTCGGGAACTCATAAAAGCACTCCTCTCAAAGTCGAAAGAGAAGGAAGGCCTCGAACAAATCCGGCTTATGGTGAGCACCGAGTCAAAAGCTGCGCTCGCGCTCTTTGAAGCGACAGGATTTGAAAACTATGGAATGGAGCCAAGGGGGCGCAAGCTTGGCGATAAGTATCTTGATATGGTGTACATGTGGAGAATGCTTGATTCCTAAGGTTCACTCATGAACGATTCAATTTTGCGACAGGCCGAACGACACTCCGAGCCTGAAGATTCCCAGAGCTCAGTGGCGCATTTATTGGCGCGACTGCGCGCAGGGCAGATCGACATGGAGCAAGTCAAAACGGCGGCCTACTTTGGCCATCCCATAGCCCGACTCGCGCTGAGCAGCGACGCGCCTGCTCTCGGCGTTGAAGGCTGGAATGATTGGTGCAAAGCTGTCGCGCTTATCATCGCAAAACGTGTGGTTCTCGAAGAAAAGAGCGCACCCTTCGACCCACACCGACTCTCCTTCGAAAGTCCTCGGGGAACGAATGACAGTCGCCGCTTTCGGCCGCCCTCTGGGTCAATGATCCGAGCTCAAATCGGCGATTTAAGCCATTGGGTTGTCGAGGCTAGCTACGGCGAGGGTGAAATCGTTCGTTTCAGTCGTGCCCCAAAGACATCATTCTCCTCTCTCGCTCACTTTTGGCTCGATGCTGTTCGTCTATTCGAGGAAGCAGAACAAGAGTTTTCATTGGGTCAGACACTGCGGGAGCTCGGCTTTGGTCCCTGCTTTCCTGCGAAGGCCTTCAAGATTGTAGAGAGTTCCATGCTCGGTCCCAACAGGCGCATCGCTGAGTTCTGGGATATCACCCCCATTGTTTTCGGCCTCGCCTTCGATATCGATTGGAATCAGTGCTTTTATGTATGGGAAACGCCGAGGGATTTTCTTTGCTATGAATGGTTTACTGGCGCATAGCTTAGGATCTCTCCCAACAACTGAGCCGTAGAGTGACTTCATCCTTTTCAATCGCTAATACATCCGTCCTCTAAAAGCTTTGGGAAAAATCTCCCCAAGAGAAGCAAAGCGTGGGAATATGATCTTGCAAACTCCGGAGACGCGGCTGGAGATTGGGGTCTGGCCATCATGCCGGACTGCCCACAGCGCGTCCCGGACAATGAATGGACATCCAAACCTGGTTCCCCCTCGCGGTTGCAACCACTGAGCTTTCGCCTTCAGCAAGCGCGACGAAAGCGATGCTCGTCGAGCTAGAGCCCTACATCTCCGAGTCCAAATTTCAATTCCGTCACGGATTTGCGTGGACTGGGGATGTCAACAATTGCATGGATCTTCACTTAAGAACGTCCTTTTCCTGGTTACGCCAAAGGGTGGAAGAGGAGACTCATCGCTATGTCATGGCGCTCGGTGGAGATATGGAGCGCCTTCAGCTGTATTTTCAAAGCTCATGGCCGGTGCTGTCCCGTTCGGAGGAGACCGTATCGTCCCACACCCATATGACTGCGAGCCTTAGCGCTGTTTACTACCTCCAAATACCCGAGGGACCTGGGGGAAGCCTTGTTTTCGAGAACACACAAAGCCC
>JARGOJ010000566.1 GCA_029210225.1 Planctomycetota bacterium | reverse complement strand
GCCTTAGGGCCACCAGACAACAGTTTTGCCGGCAAATTCTTCGTCCAATTGAGTCAGGGTCGATCGATCTATTTCAATATCCTCGTACATTAAGCGACTGAGCTGAAAAACTCCGTCAACGAAGCCCGGATCGCCGCCCCAACCGCCAGTGTCTTGGTATCCAGCGGCGCGAGCTTGTTGAACTAATAGGCCATATCGGTTCGCGTATCCACCATTTTCGTCCTCGATCAGATAGGTCTTGCAACGCTCTGTCCAGTGCTCGGTCATGTACGCTGCGCGAAGGCCTGATTTCTCGACCACGAAGATCCAACGATGAGCCTTCCACCAAATCATACTTTGGTAGCCCTCCGGATATCCATGGAGGTCCAGAGCGGCAAGTAAAAGCCCCTGATGGACACGCATGAGATTAGAGGAATCGGAGAGACAGCGAAGGACCTGTCGGCGGGCGGCGCTCGTAGGGAGGCGGTGCAAAATCTTTGGAAGCGTCTCGCTGTAGATGAGGCTTTTGCTGTTGACCCTTTCATTTCCGTCTTTCCAGCTAATCCAGTTTGAGCGAGAGGCTCTGTGCCGCCAATCCGGTTTAATTGGCCCTAAATAACTCTCAAGTAATGCCGTATTTTTACCCTCGCGGCCAAATTGAAATTGCCAAGGAGACAGAATAGTGCCCTCTCGGCCGCCACGGACATCCTGAATCCAATGACTCACCATCGGGCAAGCTAGAGAAAGTAAAAATAAGATTGTTCCAGCATGTTTTAGACGAGTAAAGCGTCCTTTTCGGCTAAACCAGACGGCTATGAGAATGAGTGCATAGGTAGCGAGGCAGGAATCAGTCCAAAGATTGGAAGGCCACCCGTAACTGTTGAATACATAGGCAAGGCCGAAGACTTGACCGGCTAAGAGGAATCCATGGTAGTCGAGCTTTCTCTTCTCTTTGCGGTTAGGAAGAGACAACAGAAGACTTCCAAGATTCTGCTTCCCGGCTATATCCTCGACTGGGAATTCATCTCCAACCCGGTAACATGTTTCAGAATCCGCCATTCCCATTTTTTCCTATTGAGACTCAGTGGACCGATTTTTAATCTTCGAAGTGAAGGACCATCTCTTCTTTCTAAAACACCGGAGACCCCATAAAGTTCAATAAAAATAGACTTCAACAATTTGCCGCCATGGGAAAGCGCGTGCCTTAGCGCCACCAGACAACAGTTTTGCCCTCAAACTCCTCGTTTAGATAGGTCAGCGGGAATTGATCGATCTCTAAATTGTCTAACTTTAGGGCGAGGAGGTAGCCAGCGCCCTCGCCGAAGGCGCGATCTCCTCCCCATGAACCACCAAATTGATAATTCGCGGCGCGTACTTGGCTCGCTAAGAGCTCAAAGCGAGCAGCATTTTGTTCATTCCCGTCCCGATCCAAATAGGACGAGCAACGATCCGTCCAACCGTGAGTGATGTAGGCCGCACGAAGGCCTGACTTTTCGACCACAAAGACCCAGGAATGGGCTTCCCACCAAGTCGCGCTGTCGTGGCCATCCGGGTAGCCCTTGGCGTCTAAGGCAGCCAGTAAAAGACCTTGGTGGACACGCAAGAGATTGGAAGAGTCCGTCAGACAGTCCAATACCTGTCTGCGAGCGGCGCGGTTGGGGAGTCGAAACAGTATCTTTTCGAGGCGTTTAGAATAGATCAGACTGCGGCTGTTCACGCGCTCATCGCCGTCGCTCCAGCGCTCAAAGGCCATAGAGCGAATGGACTGATGACGCCATTTCGGCTTGAGTTCCCCCAAGTAGCTCTCTAGCAGCTCAGTGTTTTCACCATCCCGGCCAAAACGAAGCGCCCAGGGTGAAATGACAGCGCCTGTTCGACCACCGTGAACATCCTGTATCCAATTGCTCTCCAGGGGGACGATGAGGGAAAGCAAGAAAGGGAGCGTGACAATATGTCTAAGAAAAAAGAAGCGAGTCGGGCGGGCGAGGCAGACCAACATTAAGACTGAGCCGCAGATGGCGAGGCAGGACCAAGTCCAGGCATTTAGAGGCCAACCGTATTCGAAGAACAGGTATGCGAGACCAAGGATCTGTAGTGAACATAAGATCGGGTGAATTCTATGCCTTGCTTCGCTCTTCTTTCCTGTCGATGTTTCGGGATGTGTTTGGAGAGTCCTTCGGAGAACGCGTCGGTGACAGCTTCCCACGGCCCCCCGGGTCATCGATCGCGAATTCATCTCCAGCTTGATACTGATTCAATGAATCGGTCATTCCCTGTGATTCCCGTATTGAGTTTCCGAAACTAAAGCGCCACGTTCTTTTGCCGCTTCAGTTCTAAATGGAAGGGACCATTATGGACTATGGTGACCTTTCGGGGTCTCTCATTTTGGAGGGTCTGCGCGGGAAAATATCACAGATAATCCTCGTGGATCGTATTTCCTTGTTTAAGGCCACCAGACAGAGTTCTTGTTCTCAAGCTCTTTTTCGACCTGCTCAATCCTCTTCAGGTCCTTGGCCGTTTTCTGGGGACACTTGTCTTCGTTGAAAGGCCAAGATTTGGGGAAGAGTGGCCCCTCCCCCCAGCTTCCTTCGTGAAATCTTGCGGCTAAAATCGACTTTCTCAAGAGCTGAAGCTTCTTGTTCTCAAGTTCTCCGGCGCCGTAGAGCAAATACCGCTCGCCACGTCTGACCCAAAGCTGGGTGATTCGCGCCGCCCGCATTCCAGAGTGCTCAGAGACGAAAATCCACTCGTGAGTTTGCCACCAATTCTCAGCTGCGAACCCCTTTGGAAAGCCTTTCACGTAAAGGCAAGCGAGGAGAAGTCCTTGATGAAAACGCATGATATTGGAGGAGTCTGTGAGGCAACGAAGGACCTGCATTCTTGCCTTTCGAGTCGGCAATATCTCTAAGATTTGCTGAAGCTCCTGCTGATATATCAAGTTGTGGCTGTTCGTTTCTTGATGGCTGACATGCAAACCGCTGCCTGTGTTCGACCGTAGCTCATGAAAACGCCACTCCGCATCCAAGGGCCCGAGGTGGTCTTCAAGAATCGCGGTGTTTCTTCCTCCTTTACTGAATACCAAGCTCCAAGGGCGTATCTCCGCTCCTCTCCGTCCACCAGGGATATCAAGTAACCAATCGCTTTGATACGGAACAAGCAATGAGACCAAGGCCATTCCGAGGATGCCATGGATTAGGCGATTACGGCGCAGCTTCCAAGTCCAAAGAGCGGAGAGGAGAATCGCAACGTAGATGAACAGCCATGCCCAAGTCCATGTGTCGGCCGGTACTCCACAATCCCAGAGAATATAAGTCATGCCGGTAACGTGCGCAAAAATAGCGATCCATAGAAGCTCCAATTTTCGGGCCTCGCTGCCCTCGCCTTTCTCAGGAATGGAGACCGTGAAGGTCTGCTTTATTGAAGTGGCTTCGACCGGGAATTCATGGCCGGTTTCATATTGATTTGTCGAGGTCATTGTTGGCGCTCAATCCCGTGTCAATAAGGCCGCTGAATGGTGGAGTCGCTTTGGCAAAAGTCATTGCCCGCAACATCGAATACACGGCCCGGGGAATTGGGTTCAGTTACCTGGGCGTCTGGAGAGAGATAAACTCATGGCTATTCGGAATAAACGGCTGCACATCGACTCTCTGTATAGCGCTCTATTCTTTTGTTTGGGCGCAGCACATCGCTCTCAGTGATTCGTATTAGGAGTCGTCGCTCGGCCCTCTTAGCCCTCGGCCCCCGGTGAAAATCTCGGCGTCCAAATTGCACCCACTGGCAGCTTGGAATGGAATGAGCGTCCCAATTCAAAGACCGCAACTGTTTACGAAAGGAGTGAAGGAGCGCTTTTCCCCGTAGGCCTGGAGGAACCGTTAATTCCACTTTTCTATCAAGAAACTCAGTGAGCGCCCCCTGCCCCGATACAAACAAGTGATGCCGCTCTCCCCGACTCTCCTGACGAGGATCGATGAAGCCATCACAGTGCCACCCAGGGAGACAAGGGTATTGACCTGGGCGTAAATCGTGGACCTTGACATCGAGGAGTACATGACGAAAGCCCCCGGATATGGGAGCTTTGTCAATCATTTCGCGGACATATTCGGTGAGGTATGGGCGGGCAAAATCGAGGCAGGCATACTTGAAACCGTAGCTTGGAAAGTCCAGCTTGGACGCTTGCCTTTGTTGACACCCATGAACGGTGGGGACGTGGCTGTTGAATGAGATCTTCACGACACTCTCTTCCTCAATAACCCGCAGTGAACCCCGTCTTTTTAATGCGAACTCCGGCGTCGGACCGTGCGACGAGGATGCGCCAGTCGGTGCCGTAGATCACTTCCAAGGCTGTCTCCCAGCGATCAACAAGCTCTCCCCCGAGCTGCTGCCGGCGATTCTCCGTCAGTGAATTGGCCTGATAGTTTTGTCCCCAACTCGCTTCCTGGAACTGGCCGTGAAGGTCTGGACCAAATTCGGCGTAGCAAATGTGTTGGCAAGGCTCACCATCGTTAAAAGATGGAGTGAATCCAATGAGGCAAAAGGACTGTAGATCTTCGTTCTCTTCGAAAAAGGCTTCCAGATATCTTCTAAAGAGACCCTCGCCCTTCTTTTGCAAGGCTCGCTTGGCTTCGAGGATTTGCCGTTCCATAGGCCTTAATAAAGCCCAAACCTCGGAGGACGACAGGGCAGGCTCCAAATCGACCATCATTTCCGGCTGGAAACTCCTGGCAGCTTTGTGATAACCTGTCTTGCCTCGGCGCGCCACAGAGCGGATTGCCCTCTCCATATTCATCCTCACTTCATTGTTTGGTTTTTGTTTGGCTTGACTTCTAGGCTATCAGAGTCGACCGACAATAGGACCAACTAAATGGAAGAATTTAGGCGAAGTGAGCGTCGCGAATTCGATGATCGTCATCTAAGTCCAGCAAGACATCCGCGCAAGGCGGCAATACATCAAGCATGTGCCTGGTCAGGCGCTCATAATGTTGAATAAAACGGCGAAGATCTTTATCGTTCATAATTCGTAAGTTTTGAGAATTTTCGGTTCCCGAACTTTGACCAAGCTTTTTTTCCTGCAAGCCGCGCCAGGAGAAGACCGCTTCAAAACTCGGCGCCCTTAACATGATGAGCACATCTAAAGAATCAAAGACCTGGCTATACTCACCTGATAAAGCGGCTTGAATAGCGAAGCGCCAAACCCCGTCCGGGTCCTCCTGGCGCTCAAGCGTGTTTATGGGAGCCAAAATCTTCTTTGGGTTGAGAGGCGGGCAAGCCACACACCACCCCTCAAACAGCACGATATCAATCGGGCCCTCGAAAGACTGGGTCGAATCACGATCGTCCGTCGCTTTGTTGAAACGGGGCCAAAAGAGCTCCTCGCTTTTCAAACGACGAGCCTGCTCGAAGAGCTTCATGGCCAGGCTAATCTCGTGAGTGCCAGGGACGCCTCTTGTGGCGAAGAGTGGATGGATGTCCTCGGCGAGCGCCATTCGCTTGTTTCGTGACAGGTAGAGATCGTCGATTCCCACGATCATCACCCGTAGTCCGAGAACTTCTAGGAGCTGTTTTAGGAAGCTGGTGAGGGTCGATTTTCCAGTTCCTTGAGCCCCGGTCACTCCTGCCACAAAACAAGATCGCCCGTTGTCCTTCCAGCGCTGAAAGATCCAAAGGGCGACATCAAGTATGGGATCTTTGAGCTGCTCTCGATACGACTCTGGGAGCTTCAACACTTTCAAGAGTTCCGCGATGGCCGGACCGGACAAAGCCTCGATGAGCAACTCTCTCACAGATTGCTATTTTCCAACCTTCACAGAGTCCCCAAAGACGCCGATTCGGCGTCCGGCTTTGGTCAGGTTCAGGGTCTTGGTGCTAGACCCGTCGTGGACAGTCACTGTCAGGACTTGGCCTTCCTGGGCGGCGCCAATCGTTGAGATGATATCGCGACCGCTTTGAATGGCTTTGCCGTTGATCGAGGTGATGATATGTCCCACAACCAAGCCTGCCTTCGCTGCAGGCAACTTCTCTTCGACATTGGTGACCAGATAACCCGTGGCTGCTGGAGAGTTCTTCTTCACAGAGAGCTCAGCTGTCCGCCGGATTTTATCGTTGGGGTCGTTGACGTGAGCTTCAATAATGGCGCGGGCCGCTTC
>JARGOJ010000565.1 GCA_029210225.1 Planctomycetota bacterium | reverse complement strand
AAAATGACCTTCCTGAGCCCTCATGAGGTCTGTAAATTCTGAACGGGAACGGTCTAAGCGATCCTGGAGACCTTCAAGATCCGATTGAAACTTCAATCGTTGACGCTCCATACGTTTCAATTCTCTCTTCCAATCTCCTCGAAGGCGATCGCTCTCGTCCTCACTCGATCGACGCATACTGTCTAACTTCATCGTCCAATCACGTTGTCGGGATCGTGCGTCGTCGACCCCGTCCAAGAGCGTCCTTGCGTCGTCAACGGTCTGATCGATCCAGTCCGCCTGTTCCTTTTCCTCACTCTTCGCCGCTGGTCCCACATTCTTGTCCTCTTGCTCATCAGGCGCGGGGCTGTCATCTCGGGGCAGAATCGTTCGCAGGCGTTCCGCACGTTGATACATCTCTTCGCTATCAGCTTCCTGCTGCGCCATTTCGCTTTGCATTCCCTCCCATTGGTCGCGGTGACTTCGCCATTGATTCTCAATGCTTTGACTCTTCTTCTTTAACTGTTCGAGAGATTTCCGACTCTTTTCTAACTGCATTCCCATGTCAATCTCTTCTGTGGAGGCCAGCTTTTCCTTAATCTTCTCATTCCATTGCTGCTGCGTGTTTTCCCATCGCCTAATGGAATCCTCATAGTCTCGTTGATCTACGACCCTAGAATCCTTTGCTGCAAGGGCGCAGCGTGCGGTCAGATCAAACGCGTAGCGGGATGGAACGACTCGCTCGATCATTTGGGAGAAGCTCGGTTCATTCCGACTAAAAATGCCACCAAAGAGGACCTGTGGAATCATGACCAAGGGAATAATGAGTCCGGCGGTTGCTGACCGGGACATATTGGACGAGATTGAAAAGCCCAGGCTCAAGCCAGTCCACGCGCTGATTTGCAATAAGATGAAGAACAAACCAGCCCCCAATGAGATCGGCTGAGAGGAACGTAATACAATTAAGAGAAGAAGACACTGAATGGACGTTAGCAATGAGAGGATCGTCATTCTGGAAAACAATGACGCGCTCACCGAAACCCCAAGCCGGCGCTCTCGTCGCAGGATGTCTTTTTCTCCAACGACTTCAAGGGCGGAGGCGCTGACCCCCATCCAAATCGAGGTCAAAACAGCCATGAAGAGCAGCTGAACTGGCGAGGACAAAGAGAGACTCAGGAAGAAAGCAATGGTCGGGCCTTGAATGAGGAGAGTGAAGAGTCGCTTGTGTTCTTTAAGGATCCGGCGACCGCGACGCTGGCAGAGGATTGGGAAATGACGGAGGGCCCGAGCTATCGAATGCCGAGGGACCAATTTCTCCGGGGGTCCGGGGTCATTCTGTGTTCGCGGATGACCGTCTGGGGACACCGTTCTTTCATGGGAAAAAACATCAAACAAATCTCTACTTGGACCTGCTTTTTCAACAATCTCCTGCATTTCTTTTGGGGCGCCAAAGAATGTCACGTGACCTTTGTCCAAGACTAAAACCTTGTCGAAACATTCAAGGTTCTCCAATTGGTGAGTCGTCACAATAAGACTGAGACCATCCTGACAGAGCCGCTCAAAGAGCCTCATAAAGCGGCGACGCAATGCTGGATCAAGGTTCGACAGCGGCTCGTCGAGAAGAAAGACCTTTGGGTTTTGAAGCAACTCCATGGCGATAGAGACGCGTTTTCGTTGACCTCCGGAGAGAGTTTTGACAGGGCGCCGTGCGCAAGTTCTCAATTCTAGGAGATTCAAAATCCGATCAACCTCGGCGATCCTCTCGTCCTTGGAGAGGTCGGGTCTAAGCAGCTTTGCCAGGTTCTCTAGTGTTTGTTCAGAGCTGAGATCGGGGTAAAGAATGTCATCTTGCGCGACAAGTCCAACACGCGCCTCCAATTGACTGCGGCCCTGTGTTTTCCCGTCAATGGCTACAATCCCAGAGTCAGCTGCTTCTATGCCGACGAGAACCTTTAGCAGCGTGCTCTTCCCTGATCCCGAGGCCCCAATAATTGCGAGGGACTCTCCAGCGTCCAATTCAAGGGAGACCTTGTTCAATAAGACTGTGTTTCCGTGCCGGAATAACAGCTCTTGCGCGACAATTCGCGGCTTTGTTTCTGAGCTTGGTTTCTTGGACCAATCAAGAGATAATGAGTCCGTCATAGAGAGTGATTTGCCGCCACTATTGCTTCAATGATGAAAACTGAATGTTTTTTATCTCCTTTGACGACTCAGATTCAATATGGGTTGAAAAGAACTTAGCACGAAAGGGATGCTCTTTCCCTTGTATGGATCTCAAGCTTAGGATCAACTCTCTCTCAATGTTGATTCGATGAAAGGCCAAGCGCTGGCCAGATCGATAGGACTTCGACCATCCGTCCCCTTCAAGCGGGGATCGGCCCCTGACTTCAATAAGATGTCGACGATGGTCTTATTCCCTGCGAGAGACTGATGGTGAAGCAAAGTCCAACCTCTTTCATCGACTCGGGAGACTAGCTCGGGATCGTCTTCAAGGAAGGTTTTAAAAGAGTCACCCATGTTCTTACTCATTGGGTGCTCCCCCTCCAAGTCATATTCCGGGGGCACAACCCTGACATGAGTCGGATCCCCGAAGTCCAAGCCCCACGCTTCATCATGTTCAACGCGCTGATCCTCTGACATTTTTGAGCGCATTAACTGGACTGAATAGGCGCCGTAGGCAATCCCATCAATTGCATAAATCCAATCTCCCAGGCGATCGAGTGGGACTCGTGCGAAGTCGCCGAGGGACACCGATTCAAGCTGCCTTGGCGAATTGATCAATACGCCAGAGACCGAATGCCCATCAAAGTCAATTTCATTCATCCACATATGTTCAACGGGAGACTTCGCGTCGTTCGGATCGTCGCAGAATGCCACTTTAATGGCCGCCATATCCAATGCAGGAATGATTCGTCGCTGCTCCCAAGAGAGCTCTCGCCAAAGAAATCGAAAGGTCTCCTGAGCATTCTGCGCAGCGGTGATAGTGTCGGGATCGCTATGATCAAAATAGAAAATGGGACTCTTCGACTCACTCGGCTCGTTCACCAAAACACTCCTCTATCACACAGGCAGCAGCAAAAAAGTAGCAGTAAATCCTCAGCTCGCGACGATGTTAGCGCCGCAATCTATCAATCTTATCAATAATGGCGGAATCAACTCCGTATTTTCTCTACGGACTGCACTCAACGAAGATCGCGGAGAAACTTGTCACAAAGAGGCGCCGTTTTAGACCAGTCGCTTTGACACTGTTTCAACGCCTTCTTGGCAAGCTCGGTTTCTCCGTCGTGAAGACTCTTTCTCAGCGCTTCGAGATCGTCTCTCAGGACTAACATTCCCAAGTTTGCTGCGAGTCCTTTCAAACCTTGACAATACCGTATCATCTCCTTCGAGACTTTGTCCGGCCAGGGGTAAAGCGCGTCAAAGAGATCTTTTAACTCGACAATAAAACTCGTCACAATTTCCCGTTGCGTTGCTGAATCGAGAGGCAGTAACTCAGTTAGCATCGACGGATCGAAGAACCTTGGGTCTTTGTCATCAGTTAATGTCGAAGGCTTAAGTCCCAAGAGTCCGCGAATTGACTCCATTAAACTCTCTTCACTGTATGGCTTTGATAAGAACCCGTTCATCCCGACGTCAAGACAGCGATCGTGATTACCTTTTGAGACGTTCGCAGTGACCGCGAGAATGGGCGTTGATCGATTCAACGGGCATTTTTCGCGAATGATCTTCGTCGCTGCGTAACCGTCGAGAACGGGCATTTGGCAATCCATCAAAATGATGTCGAACGCTGTTTTTTTGCACCTCTCAACAGCGACGGCGCCGTTGTCGGCTTCCTCATACTGGATTTCGTTAAGAGAGAGGAAGCTGCAAAGTATCATGCGATTGGTCAGATTGTCTTCGACGACAAGAGCGTTGTAGTACTGGTCCGTCTTCATTTGCTCCACAGCAGTCTCCCTTGTGGGCGGCGCTTCTGAGAATTAGCTCGTTTTTGAAGAAGGTCTACAGATTCAATTCAAGGACTCGATCTGATCACCCTGCCATTGACATGAGAGATCCATAACAGCGAGTCTCTCCAAGAACTAAGTGTGATCCGACGGTCAGAAAAACAACGAATGTGGATTCATCCGTGGAATCATTCAAACCCGCGAGAGGGATTAAGTTCCCTTTGAACGCTTCAAGTCATCACTTATGAAGATTAACAAATGGCCAAATCGCAAGGCGCCCACAGGGGACGAAACGACAGCCTTTCGCACACTCCGAGAGCAACAAACCGCACATTCCGAGAGCCGACAAAACAAGAGAGCTACTGTTTTGGGGAATGATTTACATAAATGTGAGATTTCAACGACCATTCTGATCATGCGTTGACTTAAGTTGGCACCGGGTTGGGATGAGTTATATTAACGTAGGCTCCCATTCAAAACTCACTATGGAAAGGCTCTCTATGCCTCCCCAAGTTGCTCTCGTCGCGCTCTTCTTTTTTGGAATGGGAGTGGCCGCCCTCGTTCGTCCAGCCTTTGTCGTCTCATTCTTTGGGATAGAGCCTCACGGGGCGGATGCGCGGAGCGAGATTCGGGCTGTTTATGGAGGTTTCGGAATCTCTTTAGGGGGCCTGCTCGCCGCGACTATTCAATATCCAGAATTAGCTTCCGGAGTTTACATTACGATTGCCACAGCCCTGTTAGGAATGGCCTTTGGAAGAATCGTGAGTTCTTTGATTGAACGCCCTGGGCGTTGGCCCCTTGTCTTTTTCTTTGTCGAGCTTGTTCTCGCGGCGTTGTTGCTTTCCGGACTCCCGGGCGATCCTTTGCTGTCCTTGGAGATGTTTAAATGAACTGTCTGATTCGGCCTTATGAAGATTCTGATTGGGACAAACTCTGGCCTATCTTGCAGGCTTGGTCTCATCGACGCTTTGATTATGTATCAACGGCTTGTCAGTGATTGATCGTTTTAGCAGAATCTTTGGGAACAAACCAAAAGAGCGGATCTTCCCGGATCGCGGAAATCAGTAGCATAGTCTTTCCGAGAACGGCCATTCCAATATCACCTGAGTAGAATGCAGCGCCCATTGACTGTCGAAGAATGAGCTTAGGCACAGGAAATTCGCGTCCAGAGACCTTGAGCGTCTGATTCCTGCGAATCGCGCCGAGAACGGCTTCTCCACCCACTCCATGGCCAGTCACCGTTAGGCTGTCCAATCCGAACTCCGTCTCGTCCACGACGATTTCAACATCGCCACCCCCGGTGTTTATAAGAAATGTCATCTCCGGGTACGGCAGCAGCGCGGCCCTGACAAGAAGAAAGGTGTCGTCCCCGACTCTGTCAAGGACCAAGGATTCTAGATTTGGACGCTGTTTTTCTATCGCGTCACGAATCTCGTGAAGGTCCCCGACCAAGAGCCGGAGCTCTTGCCTTTCAAAATCGAGAATGACATGAGCTGAAGAATGCAGTCGAGCGACGCTTAATATCCCGCCAATTCGTCGGTCCTCGAAAACTGGCGGAGCCACTATGGCGACGGCGTCAATCAATTCTAATTCGAAGCCTTCAAGGGTCAGGGAGAAGCTTTCGAGAGTCCAGGATTTCACTGACGCTCCAGAATGATCCTTACCGACAACGCTGTCCATGACTGTGACATCTTCGGAGTCAGCGAAGCTTCGGGTCAATACATGATCGGAGGCCCCGGTATCTAAGATGAAATAGAATTGCCCGCTGCGACAGTTCACGGCGATCATAGGCGCGTGATTGGACCCACCGTCCGTTTCAAAACAAAGGCGTTGTTCATGGAGTGTTTGGAAACGAGAGCCTTGGTTCATGTCGGTGGTCCCCATAGAATTATGTCATGATGGCATTCCATCAAAATTTTGGAAGGAAGTTCAATGACTCAAACTGAGACAAAGAAACTGGATGCTGGGGATTTGTTTCCTGCTATGTCCTTATCTCTCGCCAGCGGCGACACCCTAGCGCTCCCAACAAAGAAATGGTCTGTGCTACTTTTTTACCGAGGACTCTGGTGACCAATTTGTGTTCAGCAGTTGGCTGAATTTGAAGAGCAGTTGCAAGACTTCACTGATCAAGAAGTTACAGTTATCGCGGCATCTGTCGACAGTGAAGAAGATACCAAAAAAATGACTCTCAAAGAGTCT
>JARGOJ010000564.1 GCA_029210225.1 Planctomycetota bacterium | reverse complement strand
ATGGGGACCGAAGTAATTTCGCCCGGTGCAAGTATAGAGATGGCTGAGAGAGTTGTTGATGCTCCACTCGGCGAAAAATTCAGCGGGAGTCCAGAGGGCTTCCTCATCCCAGGTAAGCATCCCCTCGCTTAGAAAGGGGCGAAACAACATTGGAACAGAGTGAATGAACGCTTCGCAGCGTCGCAGCAGTTTGATTCGACCATCACCAAGAACCTCACGAGATAAGGTTTTCAGGTCGCTGAGACGAGAACGGAACGGCGTGAGATCCTCAAGCCGGTTCATCATCGTGTCTAGCACCACCGATGATGGGTGTGAGACAGAGACTTCTTTTTGAAACTGCATAGAATCAGCATAGAACTCCAACGGCCTTCCATCAAGCAGACTTTAGCACCTTCTCGTCTTTCCAGAAAATATTAAGTCTCCAGCTCAGCACGAACACAGTAAAAACGGTGGTGCCGACGCGATATGGTAGTATGGGACCAGACTCGATCCAAGTCGATTATGCAGCTCTCTGTTAATTCAAAAGCCATTATTTGCAACGAGTACGACAGTGAAAGCCCCAGCCCACCACGGCGTTGTTCTTGTCCTCACAAATCCAGAGCGCACCCATTTCCTTCTTCAACGGAAAGACGCCAGCTATCCTCATTTCCCCCGAGGCTATAGCTTCTTTGGTGGGGCTCTTGAGGACGGTGAGACGGAAGAGGCTGGACTTCAGCGCGAGCTGGCAGAGGAGTTTTCTGAAGAAGTCCGAGTGCTATTAAGGACACCGCGGCGTCGTCGTTTCTCCGGATGGATTGAAACCGAGCAGTTTCGTTTCAAAATCAGTCTTTTTGAGAGCACTTTGAGTCACGATCAACTCCAAACTATCGCGTCAATGCCTGTTTTAGAAGGCGAGAGCGCTGATTTGATAGCGCGGGAGAAATTGAACGGTCTTGCTTATGTCTGGGGACTGGAGCAATTAGTCCCCGTCTTACTGGGACCTGTTTAGCGGGCATCTTGAGGATCTTTGACAAAGTAGTCGGATTCTCTATCGAGAAAGAACCCGCCCCAACGGCGCTGATCTCGTCTTTCAAATTTGTAATTGCGGGCATTGAAAAATGGCGAGTCCATTCCCGTGTGGCCTATGATTCCTCCCCATCCAGTATCACGAATGATGGTCTGAACATTCGAGCGAAGATAGCGTCCCGCGTGGTTGAAGAAAACGACAAAGCGGCGATGTTTTAGATCTCCAATCGAGTTTGAAAGACGTGCGCGACGATAGTCGATGGTGACTTTGTATTCCTTCGCATCCAGTTGGTCGTAACGAAAACAAAAGCCATCTCCCGTTTTTACTATGTCGTGGGGAGGACCGAAATTCGCTAAAACCTTCGAGTAGCTCGATTCACCCTTCATCAGACGAACTCTCGCCGAAGGCAATCGATCGACCTGAACCCTAGAATAGGTGCAGGCTGTGTTCGCTAGGGTCATGGCCCCGATGGCGAGGTAAATGAGAGCTTTGGCGCTCTTTCGACGGCGAAGATCACTCACGAAGAACTATCCTCGTCTTCGTCTTCAACTATCTTTTCCTGGCTGAAAGCATGGTTCTCCAAGATTCCTTGCTCATCAAAGAAGAAAACCGCACGGTCGTATCGAACCTTTGTGTCCGTTTGAATGTAGAGAACTAAATTGAGGCCAACGCGATAATCGTGCTCTAGGAGATAATAAAAGACAGTTCGTTTCTTAAGCGGAACGACGCGACTTGGAGGCCCCAAAATCTTGAGGACGTCTTTCTCCGTGGTCACTCCGTCTTTAAATGCTCGGGCCGGCACCTTTCGCCAACGATTTTGCACTCCGTCATGGCGGTTGCCAATACTGCACCCCGCGAAAAGAGTGAGTGAGAGAAGGACGATGACATTTTTGAACATGGAGGAGCCTCGGGAGAAGAATCAACAATCAGACTGAAATAATACTTCTTTTTCGCATTCTTCGCCGGTTTCTTCTCATCTACTTTTTTTGGTGTCCTGCTCGGAGCGCTCTTTTGCCCTAAGGAATCGATTTCAACTAAGTCAAGAGCACCGTCATTGTTGTTATCTAAACGCTCGATGGCCCCGTGGTACATCTTTGGTAGCTCGTCACGGCTCACTTTGCCATCTTTGTTGAGGTCGAATTGCTTGAGTTGTTGCAACATTTGGAAGAGGCGTTGGCCTCCCTTGCCTTTGAAGAACTGAGATCGTGCGCTCTTTTCAAAGATGGCCTTCTCGCTTTCGCGGACTGGAATGGCGTTAAACAAGACGCTTCCCATCTCGTCGGTCGACTCCAAACCCCAGCCAATCCTTCGTGGGGGAGAAAAGGGATTGTTCGGATTGTCGGCGGAGTTGTCATAAACTAATTTCACATGAATCACACTGCCCGCAGGGACACGCGTAGGGGTCTTGTAGTGATAGATTTCCTGCCAATTGAAGTCCCATTGGCCAATGTAAAACAACTTCTTTATTGTCTTGTTGGGGAGTACGGCCCAGGCTTTCATAGAGCGAGCGATGTAGTGGGCGTGTGCTCCGACTGTAATAAGGTCGATATCAACCGGCACTTTGAATGAGTCTTTAATGACAAAGTTCTTTTCTCCCGCTGGAACATCAATGCCAGCAAAGCGACCGAAGAGCGGCGGGACTTGGAAGTTCATAAGCGATCGTGTCGGCTTCTTCTTTGCAAAATACAAGGCGATCGTTGTCTTCTCAGTCTCCACTTTTCCAGACGGATGGAAGTGACTTTGAATGACTAAATCCGAACCTTGTTTAAGAGGTCGAGCCAAATCAAACGGGAGCTTCTTCGGTGTTGCTCCAACGGCCCAACCTCCTAAGCTGCCGCTGCGTTTAAAACCCATCCCCGAGAAACCTGGCTGGCCGGAGGCGCCATCAAGCTTGCGAGCTTTGCCGCTCTCATCTAGAAAGAACAAGACGTGGTGGACCACCGATGGAGAGCTTGGCCTCAAGGCGACCGCCTTCACCCAATAGTCTTTCTTTAGATTGAGGGGGATAACAAAGTTCCGGTAAATGTCAGGCCCGGCGGCTGGGATTTTAAAACCCTTCTCCATGGTGACCACCAAATCCGGTTTCCCGAGACTCCATCCGGTCGGAAAGTGCGGCAGCGCTGGGGCTTTCTTCGCATCTCCTCGCTTCATTCCACTGTCCACCCAATCTGACAGAGTTTGAATGTCCTTAGGGTCCATTCTTCGGCGGCCGGCAAACTCACCGTGACCGTCTGAAGGGTGCCAAGGCGGCATGATTCGTGACTCGACGACATGTTGGATCATCTGCCCGCGCTTTCTTACGTCGCGATAGGTCTCCAGCTTAAAGGGCGCTCCCTGACCCTTTCTGTGACAAGAAGTACAGTTCTGATAGATTATGGGCGCGATGTGTTCCGAGAAAGTCACAAGTTTTTTTTGGGCCTTCTTCGGTTTTTCACTCTGGCCAAAGGCGGCAATGGGCGTGATCAAAACAATCAGAGACACAGTGATTTTCTTAAGCATGGAGATGTCCTCAAGATGAAGTCTACGTTCCAGTGTTAGTTTAATAGTGCCGTCCAATCAAAAGTGTCACTGGATTATTCCAATCTCTTTTTAGAAAATACTCGAAACGACCTCATTCAATGATTAGGCCCGACCGTGGACAGACGCATTCTTGAACACCGCGCAACTTGGCAGGGAGCAGCGCTCCTTTCCCGACCGGACTGGCATCAAAGCCTGTCTGAAGAGCTCATCCGAGAGTTACGTCATGCGCTCGGGCAGAAGCGAACGCAACCTATAGACGGACCACGTGTTCTCGAAAGCCCAAAGTTGCGAGCGTTCGCTGATGAAATCAGGGAGAACTTAGAGCGCGGATCCGGGGCGGTCCTTATCAGCGGATTTCCCATCTCCGAATTTTCTAAGGACGAGGTCGAGGAGTTCTTTTGGACCCTGGGATCCCTCATGGGGCAACCACTCTCACAGAGCGCTCTTGGCGAAAAAATATACCGAGTAAGAGACTCCGGATTTCAGTTGGGTCACTCCAAAGCTAGGGGACCCAACACGAGACGGGCTCTGAGCTTTCACACGGATCGCTGCGATGCTATCGGTTTCCTGTGCGTCCGCCCTGCAAAACTTGGTGGAGAGAACTATATCGCTTCGAGCATATCCATTCACAACGAAATTCTCCGTCGCCGTCCTGACCTTTTAGAGGTCTTGTATCAACCCTTTCATTACCAACGTCATAATATCGACCATGGCAACGCCTGGCCCTTTTGTAAACAACCCATTTTCTCCGTTTTTGAGGGTCACTTTGCCGCAAACATTCTCAGAGTGCTCATTGAGAGAGCCCATAAATGTGACGAGATTCCCGATTTGACAAATCAGCAGAGAGCTGCGCTGGATTTAGTTGAATCGATAGCTCGGGAGGAGAGTTTTCATCACAGGTTTCGTCTTGAAGCGGGAGAAATGTTCTTCCTAAACAACTTTGTCGTTTTTCATTCCCGATCCGAGTTTGAAGATTTTCAGGCCCAGGAAAAACGTCGAGAGCTGTTGAGGATTTGGCTTTCCATGCCTAACAGCCGACCGCTCAGTCCGGAGTTTCGTTCTCACTATGGGGCGACTGAGGCGGGAGCCTTGCGAGGCGGAATTCATCCAAAGCCTGAGTGAATTAGCGTGATTTAGGATTGGCGAAGCCTGGCTCAAGCATGGAGTCACAGCAATCTTTGAGGGTCTCTTCGATAGGGCGGTAGTTGACTTTTAATCGATCAATAGAACGGCGATTATCAATACGGGTCGATTTCCCAAGAAGGCTGCGGAGGTTGGCAAATGACAATCTTTTGTCGAAGATCGCCATGAAGTACATAATGAAATTGGGCAGCTTCGCGGTGGGTATTTTAAATTGCGGATACAATTTCGCCAGCTCTTGGCCTATCTCAACCATCCACCGTGATTGGTTGCAAAGCAGGAATCGTCTCTCTGGTTTTTCTAGCACAAGGGCTTCGGCGTGGGCAAAGGCGACCTCGCGAACATCGACAATTCCAAATGAGAACTGCGGACATGCCGGAAACTTTCCCACTAATAAGTCGTGAATCACCATGGGACTCGCCCGTAGGTGCCGCTTTGCGAGGACAGGTCCAACGACTAGAACTGGGTTTATGGCGACGGCCTCAAATTTCTTACCGTCTTCGAGAGAATCAATAAAGTCCCAGACCAGCTTTTCCGCGCCAGTTTTGGCGAGACCATAGGGATTGTTCTTAAGCGTCGCGTCTTCATTCCAAGAGCGCTCATCGTAAAGCTCTTCGTTCTTTGAATGAGTGGGGAGTACAGCGGCGACCGACGAGGTATGAATATAGCGTTTGACACCGCCGACGCGGACGATTGTATCGAGGACGTTTTGTGTGCCTTGAATGGATGGGGTCACGATATCGCGCATTGGATCCGCGGCGGCGAGCTTCGCGACGGCGGCGACGTGGATGATGAAGTCACAGTTCGAAAACGGAGCATCGAAGGAACGCTCTACGAGTAGATCCGCCTCGAATAGCTCTAAGCTCCCGCCAGATTGCGCCGCCATTTTCGTTAAGTGACCGACCTTGTCTTCTATCGACAAGTCTCGCACAGTCGCACGGACTCGGAAGCCGCGCTTAAGAAGCTCACAAATGACGTGGCCAGCGACAAAGCCTGATCCTCCGGTGACGCAAACAAGGGGACTCAAGGAGGACTCAGAGTTCATAGCATGCCGCCTTCTCAATTCTTCTTAGGAGGGGCGACCTTTTTATCAGCGCCTTTCTTCTCAATCTTTTTTGGATCAGGGGTCACTTTTTTTGGAGGCGCTTTCTTAGGAGGCGCTTTCTTGGGAGTCTCGTTTTTAGGAGGCGCTTTCACGGTGCTCTTCATATGACGTTCACAGGCACTAAGCATCGCGTTGAGGCGACCGTGACGGAAAATGAAGAGCTTGTTTGCAACTTTCACCATTTGCTCATTGTTTTTGATGCTGCCGAATTCAATTTCAACAGTTTTATCCCTTGCTTCAACGGTGAGAACGCCATGACTGTTCTTAAATCCGACTTTTTTCGGATCGTGGGAGGCCGCCACGGCATCGGCACGAAACTGACGGAGAGTACCGACAATACCGCTGACATCCGTAGGCCTAA
>JARGOJ010000563.1 GCA_029210225.1 Planctomycetota bacterium | reverse complement strand
ATTGATCCTCAAGACGGAACCAAATAACTTTAAGGTGAGAGTTTTCCTGGCATACGTCTTGCTTGAACGACTCAATAAAGTCGAAGAAGCCGCCGCAATATTCGACAAGCTCTATGCTGAAAAACCGAAGAGCCTCTGGATTCAGAAGTTTATGGGCATCTTGGCGTTAAAGCAAAAAAAGGTGGCGGACGCCTACAAGTTGTTTCTTGGCGTGTGGAAGGAAGACCCAAAGGATTTTGAATCGGTCTTCTATGTTTGCAAGATTCTCCTGGCCTCCAAGCAATACCCCACCGCGCTTAGTGTGTCGCTTGCGGCCATGAAGCAGTATCCAAACAATTACACCATGCTTGGAAATGTCATTGAGGCGTTGATCCGTCAGGATAAGTGGAAAGAAGCGGTGCCCTTCGCACGCAAACAATTGCAGATGCGTCAGACAGGGACCTCTGTCGTTCGGACTCTCTTGGTTCTTGGAGCCGCAAGGGATTTGACAGCGAAAGACACGATCCTGCTTCAGACCGCTCAAAAGTCCTTCAAACCGAACGACTACATCAACTACGCGATCGCTGTCTTCAAATGGAAAGTTCGTAATGACAAAGTCAACGCGACAAAAATTTTCCAGCTCGTTTCAAAAACGAAAAATCCTATGCTCAAAAAAGTTGCAGAACGAGATTTGAAGGAAATTAGCCAGTGACCGAGTCTGAGGGCTTTTCTTCAAGACAGCGTTCTCGACGATTGCTCATCATGTCCAAATTGCGCTTGGCGGCAGCCTCGCTCCAAGGACGGATGAACGATCAATTTTTATCGAAAAAGGGTGTCGGGGGTCGACACCCCGCAGCCGAGATGGTTCTCTCGGGCGTCGTGGAGGGGTTTAGGCCTGGGATGCACGGTTGCCACGTCCAAAACCAACAAGGTTCCGATAAATTAACATGGCCGCGCGCGAAACTCGACACCGCGCATCCCAAACCTCACACCAGAATGACAGATTTATGTCATGGCAACTTCAGTGTTTGTCATGATCTTTGTCATACTTCTGTGTCGGATCTGTCACGGACCTAACTTGAAGAGCATCAAATCAGTATTTGGCATCATTTCCCATCAAGAAGCGCTGTATTGTTCGAACCGAGATTGGTAGCATTTTAGAGACGCGAAACAAATGAACACTTTGTGTTACTGTGTTGCCTGCCGATCGATTGGATAACGGAGAGACTTCATGTCTTTTGAGCAGTTCCTAAAATCTGTTGAGCCCTTTCAGGCTTTAACACCTGGCCGAATTCGAATGCTTTCGAGCCAGTGTCACCTGCAACGGTTCAAAGCTGGAACCCAAATTATTCGCCGGGGTGATCCGGGCGATTCCATGTTCATCATCCATTCGGGTGAAGTGCGAATCCCTGTCGTCGACTCCGCTGGGCGCGAAAAATTCGTCGCTCGCCTTGGGAGCCGTGAGTTCTTCGGGGAAATGGCCTTGCTTACCGGAGAACAGCGTTCAGCTGACGTCTTCGCTGACAGCGATGTCGAGGCCCTTGTCATTCACAAGGCGCCGCTTCAAGCCTTCCTACGACAAACTCCCCAAGTCGCCTCCTTCCTCACCGAAATCCTTGGTCAACGTCTCCTTGAGAACGACCAAATTCGTCAGGTTGGAAAATACAAACTCCTCGGGGAGCTTGGTCGCGGTGGCATGGCTATCGTCTACGAAGGTCTCCACCCGACTCTCGGACGCACCGTGGCCGTCAAAATGCTCTCTCACGAGCTTGTTTACGACCAAGAATTCGCGCTGCGCTTTAAGAACGAAGCGAAGATCATTGCTCGTCTAGAGCACAAGAACATCGTCCACGTCTTCGACTACGAAGAAGTCTATGCCACCTATTTCATCATTATGGAAAAGGTTGAGGGCACCGACCTCGCTCTGACTCTTGAGAGTCAAGGGGTCCTTCCCTTCGATAAGACACGTACAATCCTTTGCCAGCTAGCTTCCGGACTCGCATATGCCCACGAACACGGGGTGATTCACCGCGACGTGAAGCCCTCCAACGTGATCCTCGACTCTGATGGCGTCGTGAAGCTCATGGACTTTGGTATCGCGAAAGAGCGCACTGAAGAGGAAGAGGCCGAAGAGGACATTATCGGAACGGCGGAGTACATGTCTCCAGAGCAGGCTCTCGGCCATAAAATGGACGGACGCGCTGATATTTACTCGCTTGGCATCATGGCCTACGAAATGTTGACCGGTCGCCTACCCTTCGACTCTCATGATCCCTATGAGATTCTACGGAAGCACATCCGCGAGCCTATTACTGCGCCCAATCAGATCAACCCTCACGTTCCTCAAGACCTGAACGACCTTGTCATGCAGGCTTGCCAGAAGCAGCCTAAAGACCGCTTCAGCAACGCTCAGCTGATCGTTGAATACCTTGAAAAGAACATGGGCAAGAGCGATAAGGCTTTTGACCCAGCAAATGTTCGGGCGAAGACACTCACTATCCTCTATGAAGCCGATCCAGAAACTCGCCGTCGCGTGGAAGACGCTGTGCGCGCCTTCGTCCACGGAGCCAAAAAAGTCCCAGGAGTGACCATTGGCTTTGGCGATATGAAGTTCTGATTCTTCGTTGGAAACATGAAAAACAAGAAAGAGGGGCGAGTGTTATCACTCGCCCCTCTTTTTATGAACTGTTCTAAATCTGTCGTTGAACAGCGCTTACTTGAGCAAGTCAGCGACGGCTTCACGCTCTGAAAGTAGCTCGTCGACGGAATTCTGCAGGTTCTCTTTATCCCAATCGGACAGCTCAAGACCCTGAACAATGGAGATCTCGCCGTTTTTGACGGTGACAGGGAAGGAGCAGATGAGACCTTCTGGGACGCCGTAGCTGCCGTCCGAAGTGATCGCCATGCTTGTGTGCTCACCCTCGGCGGTGCCGTGGTGCCAAGTTTGCATGTGCTCAATCGCTGCGTTGGCCGCAGAAGCAGCTGAAGACTTACCGCGAGCGTCGATAATGGCTTTCCCTCGTTGGGCAACGGTGGAGCGGAAGTCACCCCGGAGCCATTCGGCATCGAGGACATCGTAGGCTGGCTTGCCGTCAATCGTGGCGCGGCTTGCGTCGGCGAACTGAGTCGCGGAGTGATTGCCCCAGATGATCACGTTCTTGACCGAGGCGATCGCCTTGCCGGACTTGGTGGCCAACTGGCTGGTGGCGCGGTTGTGGTCGAGGCGAGTCATTGCGTGGAATTGCTTAGGATCGATTCCTTTTGCGTGGAACTGAGTGACTAAGCAGTTTGTGTTGCAGGGGTTGGCAACGGTGAGGACGCGAACGCCTTTACTCGCAGCCGCTCCGATGGCAGCGCCTTGGCCTCTGAAGATAGGACCGTTCTTTTGAATGAGGTCTTTCCGAAGCATTCCAGGGCCACGAGGCATTCCTCCAATGAGGAAGACAGCGTCCGCATCACCCATGCCTTTCTCGGCGTCGTCAGTGCAAATGACGTCGACGAGAGTGCTTGGCGCGCAATCGAAGAGTTCCATGGAAACGCCTTCGAGGGCTTTGAGAGCAGGTGTGATTTCGAGCAATTGAAGGATCACAGGCTGATCTTTGCCGAAGACTTCACCCTGTGCAATACGGGGAAGTAGGCTGTAGGCGATTTGACCAGCGGCGCCAGTCACGGCAACCCGTAGAGGCTTGTTCATTAGAGAGTCTCCTTTGACGATTTATTTCGGCCCAGAGAGGCCCTTGCCTGCCTCACCGAATGATTAATTGTTGGGGGATTTTGGGGTTGGAGTGGGGTGATGTCAAGTTGATGAGCATATGGACTCAAGGTTTTTTGAGCATTTCCTTGAGCTTCAGCAGCGGTTCACACTTTGGATCGAGTTGCAGGCCGCGCTCTACGAAGGTTTTCGCGGCGTCTGTTTGCCCCATTCGTTTGAGGGTGACGGCATAGAAATAGTGAGCGATGGGATCATTCTTCCGAACGGCGAGAACATATTTGAAGGCTTTGAGGGCTGCCTCATAGTTTCGATTGTTCAATAACTCGATGCGCCCAAGGATATCAAGTATGTCGGCGCTGATAACGTTGATCTTCGTCGAGGCCTTGCAGAGCTCGTAAGCCTGCTTAAAACGTTTGGCGTTGAAGAATATCTTCGCCATCATGCCCCGAGGCGATGGGTTTGAGGGGTCGATCTGCATGGCCTTGCTCGCTTCTTCAAGGGCGAGTGTGATGCGATCTCTTTGGGCATAGGATGAGGCAAGCATGGTGCGGGCTTCAGAGAGAACGTCTCGAGGAGTTTTCTCCGAGGCGACGAGCTCTCCGACGAGGCGCTCCACTTCGTTATGTTCGAGGCGGGCGAGAGACATGCTAATGAGCCTGAGTTTCGCTTTGGCATTGCTGGGCTCCGATGCAAGCGCCTGCTTAACATAGAGGCTTGCTTTACGCATCTCGCCCATCCGCAGGGCGAGGTCGGCCGCGAGAATGAGGGCCTCGGCGTTGCCTGGAAGCCTGGCGAGCATGGTCTTGACAATTTCTTGGGCTTCAGTGTTCCGACCGAGTTGGCTGAGACCTTCAATGTAATACTTATAGGATTTGCCGTTCTCAGGCTCGACCTTGACGGCTTCTTTGAAAAGTTCGATACCCTCATCGTCTTTGCCAGTTATCAAGTAAGCCTGACCGAGGAGAACGAAAGCCATGCCTTCGTGAGGATGGCTTTTCATTCTTGCTCGACAAGTCTTTTCAACGGCGTCCATTCGCTGACGCTTGACCCATTGGGAGATGAGATCGGTAAACATCTGCGCTTGGATCTCTGGTTTGGTTATGGTCTTAATGGCCTCTAGAGTGACCTGATCTCCTTCAAGGCGTCGACTATTCGAGTGATAGATGCCTGACAGCAGGCGATAACCTTTGGGATCTTGGGGCGCTTGCTTGATGGCGCGTTGCGCTTGAAGTACGGCTTCGCTGACTTTGCCGTCCTTTGACAGCAGCTTGGCATAGTAGAGGCGGGCCCCAGGGTCATCTGGTTTTAGGTCGAGGTAACGTCGAAACTTACGGATGGCTTGGGGCAACTCGTCCTTAGCGGCGTGAATCTGGGCTTGAACGGCATATGCTGCGGAGATATCGGGGTCGAGTTTTGAGAGTCGCTCTGAGTCGCGGAGCGCAGCAGAGAAGTCGCTGAGCTGCATGAGTAGTTGGCAGCGATTGGTCAAAGCGGATTGGCTATTGGGGTAAATCCTTAAGACCTTGTTGAAGCTGACGAGGGCTTCATCGTTGCGGTTGAGCTTGAGCTGGAAGTAACCTTTGAGGAGGAAAATGTCAGCGGTGAAGTCGGGATAACGTGTGACGAGAGGGTCGAGCATTTCAAGAGCGATGTTGGGCTCTTTGTTCTTGAATGCAATGACGAAGGCCTTCGCGAGGTGAACGAAGACTGAGTCGTTCGGGAGGCGGCTGGTCTGGGCCATAAGATGAATGATATCGGCGAAGGCCTTATCGGCTTTGTCACCCTCGCCTACTTCACCATCCTTAATCACACGAGAGAGATAGAAGAGGGCCATGGGGTCGTTGCCGGCGGCTTGAAGGTCTTTTCGGGCGCGCTCTCTTTCAGACAGGAGCGCTCGGGCGACGCCTCTTAGAATCAGCGCTTCCGAGAGGCTCTCATCGAGTGAAATCGCGAGTGTCAGCTCTGTGACGGCTTCTTTTAGGAGAGGAGCGAAAAGCTCTGGATCAGAGCTAATACGGGCTTCGTGTATCTTTTCTTTGGCGCGCTTGATGGAGCGTGAGGCTTTAATTTGGTCTTCGGGTTTGGGTCCAACTTTTGGGTTTTTGCCTGGCCCAGGTCTGTTTTCGCCCCTGTCCGAGACGGTAATGTTCTTTCGCGGTCCTAAGACGAGGATTGTGGCGAAGACGCCAGTCGCGACGAGGGCGAGCATGGCGATGGTGATACCGAGGAGCTTTGGAAGGTTGTTGCGGGCGCCTCGGGAGCGGGCCATGACAGATTCACCGGCGAGGTAGGCATCGAGGTCTGCGGCCATGTCAGCGGCGCTGGCGTAACGGTGTTCCGGCTTTTTGGCGAGGGCTTTGAGGGTGATTGCATCGAGCTTTTTGTCGACTCCGGATTCGATAGAGCTTGGACGAGGCGGCATGTCTTTGAGGATCATGCGG
>JARGOJ010000562.1 GCA_029210225.1 Planctomycetota bacterium | reverse complement strand
ACCTCGATGCTGCTTCGACCGACGTAATGGACCCGGGCAACAAGGCGAATAACCGCGCCGATGAGAATGGGTTTATGGAAGTCGACCTGGTCAATACACGCCGTCACGCAGCTTCCACCAGCGTGGCGCATGGCGGCTACAGCGGCGACCTTATCGATGCGAGAGAGCAGCTCGCCACCGTGAAGATGACCGCTTAAGTTTGCCAAGTGCGGCATGACCAATTCACCAAGCTCCGTCTGGGATGCGGAGGGGCAGCGGCGTGGTCTTTCATTCGATTCAGACACGGGTTCATCTCCATCTAACGAGGATGTTTGTCTTTGGGTTATTTGTAGCTAGGAAAAGCTTAGTGCTCTTCGGTGTAGTGCGGCTTCTCACCCCAGCCGAGTTTTTGCCGGAGCAAGTAGTAAAAACTGCGGTTTCCATGGCTGACGAGGGGAAAGGTTTGCTCTGCTGCTTCGATTTGAAAGGTCGAATCAGCCTCTAGGCGGATCTTTTCATGGCCGTCGAAAACCAGCGCCATTTCGTTGGCTGCGCTGCGAAAGGCAAACTTGAGAACCTGCCTGTGACCCGCGACGACTGGGCGATTAGTGAGAGTATGAGGAGCAATGGGGGCGACGATGAAGGCGTTTAGGTCGGGGGTTACGATAGGACCGCCAACCGACAGGCTATAGGCCGTCGATCCGACGGGAGTCGCGACGATCAAGCCATCGCAGCGATACTCAATAGCGTGACTGCCGTCGACCCACATATCTATGCGGAGCAGCCTTGTCATGAGTCCCTGCTGCACGGAGGCATCGTTCAGGGCGTAGCGAACTTCGGCCTTGTCCCCGGTGTTCACGGTGCACTTTAGGAACATGCGGGGGACGATGCGAGTCGGCAACTCCTTACGCCCCGCAATCCAATCGCGCACTTCAGCGTCGGAGAATTCGGCGAGGAAGCCAAGCTTGCCGACGTTGACCCCCATTGTTGGGATGGGTTTCTCCCGCATGCGGCGAGCCGTCGTCAGCACTGTTCCGTCCCCGCCAATTGAGATAGCGAGGTCTGCTTCAATGGCAGTGAGATCGATGTCGCCTTGAAAGTCTTCGATGACTTCCAGCTTTTCTCGACGAAGCCACGCAGCGACAGCCTCAGCAATGTCTTGCCCGACTGGCTTGCGAGGAGAAGAGATAACAACAACGCGGCGGATTTGTTCACGTTTCATAGAATTTAGAACTCTCAATGAGGCCCGTGATTATCGCCGAGCATCATACGGGATGTAACCCGTCTTAGGCCAGCAAGGTCGCTGACGTCTTGAGAAAATCTTGGAACCCAATAGTAGTCTAGATCTTTCCCATGCTTTGCGAGGGCGGCTTGTGTTCTTTGTCGATCTCCCCGTCCGAGATCGTCATAGGCCAGCAACGCTTTAAAACATCGTCCAATGGCGTCGCTCTCTTGAGCTTTCTCTTCAGCAAACGGACGCTGGCTTTGTTCGTTAAGCACCGAGTGGTGATAACGATTGATGACGAGCGCTTTGAGCGGCATCCGAAAGTTATTAAGCTGACTCATGAGGTAAGCGGCTTCATCCAAAGGATTTTGCTCTGGGCTTGTCGCGACAACGAAGCTCCCTTTGTTTTGGAGCAGCGTCTTCACCGCCGCCGAGCGATCTTTGAAGCCATCGTACATTCCGTCAAAGGCACGAAAGAACTCAATCAGATCGTTAAAGACCTTCATGCCAAAGATCTCATCGAGCTTGTGGGCGACCTTCCGAAAACCTGTCTTGATAAGCTTGAATGACATCTTTCCGGCGCTGCTCGAAGGGTTCAATATCCATTGGAGGCTCGAACTATCTAGCACCCGCGCCATTCTCTCCGGGGCAGTTAAGAAATCGAGAGCGTGGCGAGTGGGTGGGGTATCGAGAATAATGAGGTCATAGTGACCGGTTCCATGAAGTTCGTAGAGCTTCTCCAAGGCCATGTATTCTTGAGTTCCGCTAACCTGAGAGGAGATTCGTTGATAGAGCGCGTTGCCAAAAATGGTTTGGACCATTTCTTCGCTTGGCGCATATTTTTCGACGAGCTTATCGAAGGTCCGCTTGGTGTCGAGCATAAGGGCGGTCATCTCGCCGCCGGAGTCTTGGCCGTCGACGACTCCCGCGTCTTTCACCTGAACTAAGTCTGTTCCTTCAATAACAATGCCTAGCGAGTCCGCGAGGCGTCGCGCTGGATCGATGGTGCAAACGGCCACTTTGCGACCAAGCTGGGCCGCTTTTAAGGCCAGGGACGCTGAAATCGTTGTCTTCCCAACGCCTCCGGAACCACAAACGACTAGGACTTCGCCGTGACCAAGCAGTTGCTCCAGGCTCATACGACCCTCCCGGAGCCTGGCTTTGACAGCAGGTCTGCAAGCTCTTCAATTTGTTCTCGTCCGAACTTCTCGGAGAGCAGAAAGGGAAGCTCGACGCAGTGCTGAGTCTCATTGCGAATGACATCTCGAAAATGTTCCGCTCGGGCGCGTCGCTCGGTGCTGTATTGAACGGCGTTTTCCAAGGCATCGCTCAGGCCCTCGGGATAGGCTTCTTTGGAGACTGCGCTCAGGGCATCAGCATCCTTGTCTTGGAGTATTTTGGGATATATGGCGTTGATGACGATCGCGCCAATGGTCATTCCGAGCTTTTGCGTCGCGAGTTTTTGAAGCTCAAGGGCTTCAGCGACGGGCATCTCTTCAGCCAAAGTCGTAATGATGAGGTTGCAAAGCTCTGGGTCTCTGAGCATCGCGGTGATCTCGTCGGCTTTGCTGCGCATGGGGCCTACGAGTAACTGCGCAGCGGTTTCACTGGCGCCTAGTAGGCCGAGGCTGTGCCCGGTGGCGGGGGCCTCAACGACGATGCAATCCCAAACAGGCTCAGCGCTGCGTCTTTTGGTCTCGGTGACGAGCTTCCAAATTTTGCCGAGCATGAGCAGCTCGCTCAACATGGGGGTCGCTTCAAACCAATATTTGAAGAGTCCGCTGTTGGCGATTTTTTTGGAGAGAGTTCGAATAGGGACATGGGTCTCAATGAAATCGTTCGCGACGGATTTCGGATTGAGAATAGTCGAGTACAGGTTGTCCTCGACGATCTTTAGAGATTTCTCTTCGCCCTGATAGCCTAAGAGGGCATCAAAGCGATCAAGCGTATCCACGCCAAGCAGCAGGGTTTTTTTTCCCTGCCGCGCGGCGAGCAACGCAACAGCTGCAGCGATGACACTTTTTCCAACGCCTCCTTTGCCACCAACAATGATCAGTCGCTTCTCAGGAAGGCTCATGGAATATCAACACCCGCTTTTCGCGTTTGGATAAGGGGGACGAATCACTTGCTTTTTTTGCGCTTGCGACGCCCTAGAAGAACCAATCGGAGATTCTTAGTCTTGGTCTTCTTCTTCATGTAGCTGCCGGGCTTCGAGCGAAAACCGTGCTGACGACGAGCTTTCAAGCTACTTTTACGAATTCTGACTTTCACCGTAATATCCTCAAAAACATCAGTGTGTAAGGGCCTCGCGAGCGGAATAACAAAACGCTGGCTCAGTCACCTTTTCTTTGGTTTGTTCATGCGCAGAACCAGCACGTTCACTGGTTCTTACGAAAGGGGCGCCATATTAGGCCAACGGATCCAAATAGGCAAGGGCGGACTTTTTAGGAATATGCCTGTTCTTTGGAAAAGCGTCTCTTACTCGTAACGATTAAGTGAAAGTGAAGACTCTCATTGGCTTTAGCATCAGAATCCTTCACAATAAGGCCATGAAATTAATCCCACTATTTTTCATTTTCGCCAGCCTGAGCCTCTGTCAACCAGCCTTCGCTCAGGAATCCTTGCCGGAGCCAGCCCCCAAACCGAGCGCCGACTATCGCTCTGTTCACGGCGAGGTGCCCGCGTGGCTTGAAGCGCGATTTGAGAAGACCATCGAGATCGTGAAAGCGGGCAAGATGGCTCCCGCAGCGAGTTCGAAAGAAGTCCGAGCTTTTCTCATAGAGACCTTCGAGCACATCAATGAAGTGAACGCCCTCGTTGAGAAAATCGGCGGCAAGGCCCGGCCGCTCCCCAAAAACCTCGCGAGCAACGTCGAGTTGAAAGGGGTCCACGACTTCGGTGAGTATGCCTCAACCCGAAGAGTCCGCGAATTTATGGAAAACGCCAAGGCGAACCCCTTGGTCGATTTCAAAACGAAAAAAGCGGTTCCCGTTCCTCAATGGCTCGAAACCCTCGTCGCCAAGGCTGAGGCGTCTGGGCAAAGAAAGATCGATGTGGGCAAGCTCGCGCCATGGGTCGCCGCGGGCCTCGCTCGGAACGGCGCCGCCGATATTTACTCCATCAAATTGCATAACCTCTCTGGGCACCACGCCGACTTCTCTAAGAAAACAAAGGTCAGCAACTCCCTCATCGAAGCCATCGCGGACCGTGTCAACGCGATGCGCCAGGTGCGAATTTATCGCGCCGAGCCCATGCCTTTCGAGACTATTAAGAAGTTCCTCTTAGAAGATGTGTCCCGAGGAAGCCTGCCCAAAGCAGCCGAAGGCGTCATCAAAAAGGCTCTGGAAGCCCAGCGAGTTTTAGAGCGCTCTGGCAAAGTGAATCCCTATCACATGAAGGAGGCAGGGCAGAAGTATCCTCGGCTCTCTGATGGGTCGATTAACTGGAAGAAATTTAGCGCCAATCAAGTGCGGAAGCAGGGCGCTGGACTCGCGCACTTCACCTTGGCGATGTTCTTAAAGGAGCTCGCTGTCGTTGTTAAAACGGGGGATCGTTTAAGGATCGAAGAGTTCTTTGAAGGTCTCGCGTCGACGGATTTCTTCATCGACTATGGTCTCTTCGCCGCTGGCGCTCAGGCATCATCCGTCGCTTATCAGAAATATCTCGCCAAGCACATCAAGCCGCGCTTTGTCTCCAGCGTCTTGAAAACGAACCTGGTGCTCGCCGCGGGCCTCGCGCTCCCCGAGCTTGTTCGCGGACGCTTTAATGGCAAGACCTTCGCCATCGATGTCGCCGGTTTAGGCTTGTCCTCTGCGGCCGTGAAGCTCGGCATGGAAGGATTATCGAAGGTTTGGAGGCTTGAACGCTTCCGCACCACCGGACAGATTGCGACGAAACTTCAATCGCTACGAAAGTTTGCAGGGGCTGGAGCCTGGGTTTACACCGCCGTCGAGACCGCGGTCGTGCTCTATTTCGGCGAGCAGATTTCTTCAAACATCCATAAATACTTAGATGATAAAGAGGCCAAAGAGGCCCTCGGGAAAGCCACCCAAGACTTTTTTGACGCTCTCGGCAAGGAAGAGAAGGGCGATCTCGGTGAGGCCCTCGCCGCGTATGAGAAAGCTCACTCAGATTATCGCAACCACCTTTACAAGCCGCTTCACGGGGCTGAGCAGCAATACTATGCGCGGCTTAACAAAGTGGCCCGAGAAGCAAAACTAGAGTCTGATAAACGCGAGCAGCTTCAGGAGAAGCTCGATTCCTTGCCCCAGCTCAAAAAACGCATCGTCGCCCAGCATGGCAGCACTGAGGCCTATTTCAAAAAGCAGCAAGCGAAAGCTGATGCCGCCATCGATGGCAAAGTTCGCGAGATCATGGAAATCTATCAGCAATCTCGCGGCGCCTTGCTCGAAAAAATCTACAACGGTCCTCGCCGCAAAGACGCTTATCTGGACGGTCAAGCGGTTGAGTGGAAAGCCCGAGGCGGCCAGGCAGGAGCCGATGGCGATCCTTACCAAGGACGAAATGACTTCTTCGCCCGCCGCGGCCGACAAGAAGACCTCCTCGCTGAGGAAGCCGAGAACATCAGCGAAAATCGTCTTCAGACATATGATGATATGCAAGCAAGCTTGGCTTTAGCGGCGAAGAGCCATCCAAAGCATCGGGAGGCGCTCGCGAGGGCGATGGCCGAGGTCGAAGAGATAAAGAAGCTTGACGAAAAGCTCGTCGGAGCTGAATCCGAAGGGGCGACAAAGGCTCTGGGTGGAGCGCTCAAGAAGCGTTGATGGCCTGAGAGTTGTTTTCCCTTACAATGGGTCGGCCTTTGGGACACGTTTCGTAAAGGATCTGTCACAAGGACGCTCGTAAGTAAGGGGAATGTATAAGTGCCGGCTTTGTCGGTTTATACCGTTGCAGCATGCGGAACACCT
>JARGOJ010000561.1 GCA_029210225.1 Planctomycetota bacterium | reverse complement strand
GCCTGGCAGAGATGTAGCGCTTGATCCCCGCCTCCATGTTTCGTTGCGGCGGCTCAAAGCGTGCGTAATAGCAATCCTGAACGAGCCTGTCCGCTCCCTCGCCATCATGGTCGCGATAAGCTTTATCCCAAGCTCTATCTAAGAACCCGATCACATCTTCGGCCGCCGCCGCCCAAAATTTCGGGGCCTTCTTGGACGGTGCAGGAGGCTTGGAGCAAGAGGTGACGAGAACTAGGATCAGTAGTAAGCCAAGTCTCATGGGCGCTGATAGTCCCAGTCATATTCGACCTGGAAGGCGCTCCACCAATCGGCGACCCCGGTGACCTTGTCACAGTGACGCCCAAATCCGGAGACGCTTGGCGGTTCAACAAAGTACGTCAGCTTGTATCTCCCTGGCCCGGGCATTTGAAGGGTTGTGCCATAGTGAGGCCCATCCGCGGCGACCATCGGTTGAAAGGGCCCTTTCTTGACGAGCTTTCCAGTGCTGTCTTTGATCTCATAGCGAATTCGGAGGTAGGGCACCCATTCTCCGAGTCCGAAGCCGTTTGGGTTGCCTCTTGTCGCGGCGACGTCCGCCTCAAGGTGCAAGACGTCTTGGCCTGTGAGAGGATCTTGTCCCTCCATAATGACCGGGGGCAACCAGACCGCCGAGATCCGCATGGAGTTCTTTTCGGTTTCACCGATGGGATACTCCCTGAAGCCGGCGCCGCTATCTGGAATGAGGGCCGCTGGGTCTCCAGGGCTGTCGGGGGCAAGAGGAAGCTCTGGGAGATCATCGCCAAGCTCACTTTTATCAACCGTCTTTTCTCGCTCCGTCAACTGCGACTGCGCAGCGCCAAAACCAATCCCCAGGCCGATGAGAAGGCAGAGGAAGGGAGGCAGGATCTTGTTCATAGATCACCTTTTAAGCCGAGGACTTTAGTTCTTTTTCAGGGACGATTGTAAGTAAGCGATGGACTGGTCCACGACTTTTTTTACGGCTTGGCGTTGGGATTGACTGAGGCTGCGGGCCAGGCTTTCACTGATCCATCGCAGGCGACTTTCATAACGGAAGGCGTTGCTTCGGCCAACACTCTGCCTTAGGGCGGAACGCAATCCTTGCCCAATGAAGATTTGTCGGCGCCATAGCTCGACTTTCTCGCTCCATGATTTTAGCGAGGTCCGGCCGTTTAAGGCCTTGGAGAGGTTCGTCAGTCTTTGGAGGAAGCTCGTTAACGATTGGGATTGGCTTAACGGCGCGGGGGTTTTTGATCGTCTCTTTGGGGCGTGGACAGGTAGCTTGATCGTGAGCTTTTGTTTGGAGCCAATGCGCTTTGTTGAGGGCGTCTGATATTGGTCGTGAGGGTTCCAGACCTTGACCTTCACTGTGTTTGCTGGGAGCTTTGGGAAGCTCACTTGGCCGTTCTGGTCTGTGATCCCATAGAGTTTTGAGTCTAAGACGAGCAAACGGGAGCGCATCTCTGCATGGATGTGGCAGAGGAGAAGTGTGCTAAACGACTTTGTTAGAGGATATCGGGTTGATTGGCCGGGTTGGATTGCGACGTTGAATGTGAGGTAATTGCTGTCACAGTGAACCCCATGCACCACCGTGTCTGAGTTCTTAATGACCAGCTCCTGGCCGGCGATGGCGAGGAGAAAGCGGGGTTTGAAGCGAAGCTGCTGCTGATCGAGGACAACAGCGCCGGTGCCTCGGGGACCCCCTGGAATGACGACGACAGCGCTTGAAATCGGAGCAGAATCAGCATCGAGAACGGTGATTTTGAGTCCGCTTGCAGAACTGATCGCTGTGAAATTTAGAATCCAGAGGAAGACCAGGGCGCTGCAGAGTCGGGGGGTCATGGGATTAGCCCAAGAGGGCTGTGAGAAGTTGAACGACGAGGGCGAAGGCGGCGATGCCCCCGACGATATATAGGAAGAGCTTTAAGGACGCGGCGAGGATGAGGTCGCGGTCGGATTCTTTGACGGCCGTGCAGACGAAGGCGACGGCGTAGCAAAGAGGGAAGAAGGTCAGGATGGAGCTCATAGTTGGCCTCGATTCTCTCTTTTACTTAGTTTCAGGTTTGGCGTCGGTGTTTGTGGGGCTGTCTTTCGGGGGATTCTCAGCGCCCGAAGGAATCGCGTCCTTCTCGGTGCTGGTATCGGACTGGCCACTGGACTTCGCTTCTATCGCAGCGATCTCTTCGTCCGATTTAGGGACTCCGAGGCCGCCGGTGCTGGCTTCGTAGACAACGAGGAAGTTCAAGAGTCCTGCGACCATGCAATAGAGCAAGCCGGTCTCGTACCAGGGGAGACGTGTGTAGTATTCGGGAGTTCGTGAACGTGTCTCACGCTCTGCGGCGTAGTCGAGGGCTTTGTCCTTATCGAAACCACTGCCGATCTCTGGGGCGTGTGTGTAAGCGAGTGAGAGCAAGGTGGGGCCGCCAGCGCCGACCTCTGCGATGAAGGCGTAACGATGGCCGTCTTCTTTGTGAAGGCTCATGGCTTCACCGTGACTCATCACCCAACCAGAGAGGAAGAGTCCGTTGATGAGGACCGTGAACATGATGCCCTTGAACTTTCGGCCCAGGTAGAGATGGCCGAGGCCTGGGACGAGCCAGGCGAGGAGGGCCGCCACCATGTAGTTTTGGGGCTGGTTTTGATCAGGATTCACTAGGGACCTCTTTTTGGGTGTTGTCTTCTTCTTTTCGAGGACTGCCGTCGAGGGTGAAGTCCATGCCAAAGTAGTTTCTTCGGCAGTCTTCGTGCGCGACGACTTCTTCAGGTGTTCCGTGGTGGAGCACCTCGCCTTTTTCCATGATGTAGGCGCGCTCGGTTGTCTTGAGTGTTTGTTCGGCGTTGTGATCGGTGATTAAGACGGCGACGCCACGCTCTTTGATTCCATAGATCATCTCGCGGATACCTCCGACGGCGATCGGATCAACGCCAGCGAAGGGTTCGTCGAGGAGTATGATTTGTGGTTCGGTGACGAGGGCGCGAGCGATTTCCAAACGACGCTTTTCACCCCCAGAGTTCGACGACGCGTAGTTCTTGCGGATGTCGTCCAATTTGTAGTCGGAGAGGAGCTGGTCGACACGCTTCTTGCGCTCTTTCCGGGAGAGCTTGAGTTGCTCCATGACAGCGAGGAGATTGTCCTCAACGGTCATGTCACGGAAGATGGTGGTGACCTGTGCCAGATATCCCATCCCTGAGCGACAACGCTTGTGCATGGGCCAGCTAGAGATGTCTTGTCCGAGGAAGTCGACCTCACCAGAGCTCGGTTTGAGAGTGCCGATAATCATCTTGAAAGTGGTGGATTTACCGGCGCCGTTCTTGCCTAGCAAGCCAACGACTTCACCTTTTTCAACGGTGAGTGAGACGCCTTTAACGACCTCATTCGATCCGAAGGTCTTCTTCAGGTTTTTGACTTCAAGCATGGCTGATCACCGTATCAGTCGAATCTCGGAGAGCGGCCAGAAGACAGTGAACGCACGGCCCACAAGGTGTCCTCGATTGACGTAACCCCAGCTTCGGCTGTCCTTACTGTTCGGGCAGTTGTCGCCCAGGCAGATATACGAATCTTCAGGAATGATGATCTCTTTGGTCTCTGAGTCCCACTCAACGTTGGCGGGGGCGCTGTCGTTGCTGTGAGGGTAGTAGTAAATGTCGCGGTAGAGCTTGACCCGTTGGAAGATCGCGCCGGATTCGGACGATTCGAGATAAACCCCCGAGCTTGTCGGCTGTGTTTTCCCGTTAGGGTCGTCCCAAACTAGGACTTCTGTGCCGTTGACGAGGATGCGAGCGCGGCGATCCCACCATGCGAACTCGACCGTGTTGACCTCGCCAACCTTCAACGCAGGTCCTTCGCGGGTCTCTTTGACGGCCTTGAAGTGAGGTGCAGACTCGCGCTCAAGGGTGTAGGTCGTTCCCTCAACAGGCAAGGAGATCATCAGCGGCGAGTTGTTCTCGCTGATACCGAGGATAATCGGGCCCTTGTTCCCAAGAGGAATGATTTCGAGTTTGGCTGCGAGGTCGACGACGATATGCTCGCCATCGGGTGAATACTGCGAGTTTCCTTCCTTTGCGGTCGGGTTGTATCCATAGGTATCGCGGACCACAGTCGCATAGGAGATACGGGTTCTCCGCGGCGCCGAGGCGGCGATAAAGGCGTTCTTCGCGACGAGGCTAGGATCTTTGATGACCTCCATTTCGATACCAGCGCGCTTGCCAGCATCTTGGATCATCTTCTCGCCGCCTTCGCCTCTTCGGCGAATGACCCAGCGTCCGGTGCTATCTTCATGCCAAGGCTCGGCTTTGCCTTCTTGGCTTGGGTAGTTTTGGTCGTAGATTCCGTGCCACATTTTGTCTTGGATGTCGGCGCGCTTCACGATGCGCTTGCCGTTCACAAAGACATCGCCGTGCTCGATTTTTAGGCGTTCATTGGGCAGACCGACCACACGTTTAATGAAGTTGCGGCCCGGCTCCATTGGGTATTTGAAGACCATGACGTCGAAGCGTTCGGGGTCGGTGAATTTATAGATGAGCTTATTGACGAGGATCTTGTTGCCGCCATGAACAGCAGTATTCATAAAGGGGACGGACTTGTCGTAGTTCACATCGCCAGCGCCAAAGCCGGCGTCGCCACGTTCGACGTTCCGCTTCTCCTGGCAAATCTCACAGCGAGCCGTGAAGCTCGTGTCTGATTTGCCGACGGCCCAGGGTCGCTTGCAGTTTCCACATTCGACGACGAAGTGCTCGCCGAGGAGGGTGGGAGCCATGGATCCTGTGGGAATCACAAAGGCTTCCATGGCGTAGTGCCGGATGATCAAAGCGAGAATGACGGCGACGACAACGGCCTCCAGGTTTTCCTGAAAGACGTTTCCCGACTTCTCTTTGACTCCGGCAGCGCTCTCATCTGCTTGCTGACCCATAGACTTACTCATTTACGGCTTTTCCCTTTGGTCTTCTTTTTCTTGTCGTCTTTCGATCCAAGAACGGTCAGGAAGGCATCCTGTGGAATCTCAACGTTTCCAACATGCTTCATGCGCTTCTTTCCTTCCTTCTGCTTCTCCAAGAGCTTGCGCTTCCGTGTAATGTCGCCACCGTAACACTTGGCGGTCACATTCTTACGCAAGGCTCGGATGTTCTCGCGAGCGATAATCCGCCCGCCAATCGCAGCTTGTAGAGGCACTTCAAACATGTGCCTCGGGATCTCTTTCTTCAAACGGGACAACAGCTCGCGACCCTTTGTTTCAGCGACGCTCCGGTGGACAATTGAGGAAAGCGCATCCACTTTCGTTGCGTTCACGAGAATGTCGACCTTCACCATGTCGGCCAGCTGGTAGTTCGTCACTTCATAATCAAGAGTTCCGTATCCGTGAGTCATGCCTTTTAGTTTGTCGTAGTAGTCGAAGATTAATTCAGACAACGGCACATCATATGTCAGCATCACCCTTCCCGGGCCGATATACTCTTGATTCTTGTATATACCGCGCTTCTCTTCGTTGAGTTTCATCACGCTTCCAACTTCTTCAGTTGGGCATAAGATGGTCGCTCGACAAATCGGTTCGCGAAGCTCGTCAATGTAGTTTGGATCGGGCAATTCAGCGGGAGTCGTGATCTTGATTTCTTCGCCGCTGGTCAACTTAATTTGATAGGTGACGGTGGGAGAGGTCTGGACAATTTGGAGGTTGCTCTCGCGCTCAAGGCGCTCCTGAACAATTTCCATGTGAAGCAATCCGAGGAAGCCGCAACGGAATCCCATGCCGAGAGCTTCACTGCTTTCTGTCTCGAAGATGAAGGATGCATCATTGAGCTTAAGGCGCTCCAATCCCTTGCGAAGATTGGGAAGATCGGCGTTGTAGGTTGGATAAATACCGCAGTAGACCATGGGGAGAGGTTGCTTGTAGCCGGCGAGGGCCTCCGTCGCAGGGGTTCCGCTGCTCTTGTGATGGGTGAGGGTATCACCCACTTGAACCTCTGAGAGGTCTTTGATCGATCCCCAGAAGTAGCCTACTTCACCGGGGCCAAGTTCCGGAACCACGGTCTCTTTCGGAGCAAAGACCCCGACTTCGTTGACCTCGTAGTTTTTCCCCACTCCCATGCCGAAGAGTCGCTCACGAGCCTTGACGACGCCATCGAGGACTCTGAAATAGACGATGACGCCTCTGTAGTCG
>JARGOJ010000560.1:1910-6169 GCA_029210225.1 Planctomycetota bacterium | reverse complement strand
AATGGTCCCTCCGTTGGCCAGCTCAAATTTGCCCTTCCGGCGCTTATGGGCGTCGGTGAACGCACCCTTCTCATAACCGAACAACTCGGCTTCAAGCAAGTTTTCTGGGATGGCGGCGCAGTTGACTTTGATGAATGGATTGTCGCTTCGGGGGCTCACTGTGTGAATCAACTCGGCGATCAGCTCTTTACCTGTCCCACTCTCGCCACGAATGAGGATGGTCGCTTCACTCGCCGCAGCTGTCTTCGCAATGGAGAGCATGTCGCGAAAGTGACGACTTTGGCCAATCAGGCGATCTTGAATCACCTGCTTCTTCTCTTTGTTTCGATAAAGCCAATTCTGAAAACGCGTTGTGTAGTTTTCTACGCAACGCTGCACAAAGATTTCAAGCTCTTGCAAGTCAATGGGCTTCTCGAAGTAGTGGTCGACACCCTCTTTAATGACCTCCACCGCATTCGAGAACGAGGCGTGGCCGGTGATCATCACCCATGCCGGAGAAACCTTCTCCAACTTGTGTTTCTTCACCTTCCGGAAGATCTCCAGACCGTGCTGGTCAGGGAGGATCAAGTCGGAGATGACAACTGAAAAGTCCTCAGTAAATAAGAGATCAAGCGCCTCGGCCCCGGTCTTGGCGATTCGGGGACGATAGTCCATATCCGTGAAGAAGTCTTCATAAACCGTAGCCATGGACGCTTCATCTTCGATGATTAAGATGTTTTTCAGGTGATCTGGATTGTCACCATGTCCCTGACTCGCATCGCTCATAGACTTCATCCTTACTCAGGCGCGCTTAGGCCTTGTCTCGTTTGATGCAGTCATAGACGTATTGATTACACTCTTGAAGCATTGATTCCACTTCAGGCTTTTGCTCATCAGGACATTCTTTGAGCGCCTTTCGGAACAAGACCTGGGCTTCTTCAAACTTGCCCCGAGCTTTACGAATCGCCTTCGTGTCATTCTTAGCTTTGCGATAGTATTGTGTCGCTTCTCGCATCGACTCTAAGGCCAAGGCATAGCTGGACTTCTCGGCGGTCACTTCTTGGCCATCTTTGGCTTGAGGCGCTTTCTCAGCGACTTCTTGCTGCCGAGCCTCTTCCTTCTTGAGGCGAGATTCAATTTCGTTTTCCATCTTGGAGAGCTTGTTCCAAAGACGATCGCTCAGGTCCTTCCACTTTTTCCAGTCAACCTCTTCCGCCTTCTTCTTCACCTTATTGGCAGCATCTTTGGCGGTATCAATTGTGTTATTCGCGTAGTCTTCGACATCGCTCTTGTCCCAGTCCCAAGGCATTTTTCCAGATGAATCAACCTGTTGCTTCATCATAACGCCCGCGAAAATGAGAACCCCAATGCAGAGAAGCATGAAGACCTTCTTCAGAAAAGAACTCTTCGGTGGATCTTTCTCAACCGGCTTGTTTGACAATTCCGGCTTCTTGTTCGACTTCTTAGACATACCTTTTCCTCACTGACAGAACGTAAAGTCTTCAGACCACTACATCGTATCACGTCCACACCAACTTCAGAAGTATAGCTAGCAACCTTTCTCGTCAATATAGTGGGGCTATGCTAGACTTCCAATCTCAGCCTTCATCTCCCTCTCTGCGACTCTGCTGAGGCCCCCATGACCAGCCATGTCCTCTGCGCCCATTGCCAAAAGAAAGTCAGGGTCCTCGATATCGACCCTGAAGACGAGACTTGCCCCCATTGCGAGAAGATTGTCACCCTCAGTGGTAACGGTACTCTCAGCGGCAGCGGCACTCTGACTGCCCAAGGCACTCTCAGCGGCTCGGTGACAATCGAGCCGGAAAACCTGCAAGCCGCGAGCGCGGTCACCGAGCTTCTTTGGGATCGTCGCCCCTCAAAATCCAAGAATGATCGACTGTCCTCAGTGCCCGACGCTCAATCATCATCTAAGAAAGTAAGGCAGACTGAAGCTAGAAAGCTCTGCCGAGAGATTCTCAATGAGAATCCTATGTTCGCCCCCCATATCGACACAGTCCTGATACGAGGAGAGAAGCTGGGAGAAGGGGGGATGGGGGCTGTCTATCGGGTTAAAGATCGTCGACTTGGTCGCGAAGCCGCCCTGAAGATCCTCTCCGACGCTGATCCTGACTCGGCCATGATTCAACGTTTTATGAGGGAAGCGAAGATCACAGCCCGCCTCGACCACCCCCGTGTCCCGCCGATTTACGACGCAGGTATGGGAGAAGAGGGCCACTTCCTACTCATGCGTCTCATCGCCGGGCAGACCATGAAACAACTCATTCTTGAGCTTCACAGCAAGGAAGGCCCGCTCCGCCGCAGTGATTTCCGACCTCTCCTCGAAGCGCTCCACAAAGTCAGCGAAACGGTCGCTTATGCTCACAACCGAGATATCCTCCACCGAGACCTAAAGCCTGAAAACATTATGATTGGTGCCTTTGGTGAGGTCATGGTCATGGACTGGGGGCTCGCCCGAGACCTCTCCGAAGACTCCGGACACGACTCCCTTTTTCGTAGTCAGGTCGCCAAGCTCAGCTCCGACGAATATGGAACGGACAAAGCGGTCACCCAAGCAGGCTCCATTATTGGAACCCCTGGATACATGTCCCCAGAGCAAGCAGAAGGAAGCGAGGTCAATGAGCTGACCGACGTCTTCGCCCTCGGGGCCATCCTCACAGATATTCTTACTGGTCAAGCCCCTATTGAAGGAAAGACACTTCTCAAGAAGGTGATGAATACTCTTAATGGTGTCTGGACTTTGCCCAGCGACCGAGTGAAGACAACTCCGAAAGAACTCAACGACCTGGCGAGAGCCGCCCTCACACTGGCCCCCACAGAACGAATTCCGTGCGCCGATGACTTCGCCCAGGAGCTTCACGCCTACCTCACCGGCGAGGAACTCAAAGTCCATCACTACGGACCCATAGAGCGCAGTCAACGCTGGATCCGTAAGAATCCAGGCTATGTCCTCGCCCTCAGCCTCGCCACTCTTTTTATCGCTGCCGGAGCCATTTTTACCGTTCAGCTCCAACGCTCCGAAAACGCCCGCCTCGATGCCCTTAGAATCTCAGCCGAGAATCGCAAACAGTTACTCGAAGAGGAGACCGCACGTTGGTCTGCCGAGCAGCGCGCCAAACGCAAAAGCTGGCAAGCCGCTCAGGCTGAGTTACAGGCTTCCGAAGCCCGCAAGGTCATTAAATACTTCACCAAGGCGCGGGATTCAGCTCGCCGTAGAGCACCCGTCGAAGAGATTTCGAAGCTGGTGAACGCTGCGCTTGATGCGAGTCAACACAGCTTCCCCGCTCTGCTGACGGCAGCCGAGATTTATCGTGACGGACAACTCATTCCCCAGGCCAAGAAGATCCTGACCCAAGCCTCCGAGACCTTCTCTCCGGCTTATGAAGCGCTCTTTTTATTGCACAATATTGAACTTCAAGAAAAGAAGTCTAGAAAAGCGTTTCAATCGACACCAGCCCTCGCGAAACTGATTAAACGGGCCGCTGAGAGAAATGAGGTCAATCAATTCGTCCACTTTGCCCGTGGTTCAAAATTGGCCGACGCTAAGAAATATAAAGAGGCTATTGAAGCCTACACCCTCGTTGAACAATTCTCGACCGGTATGCCCGAACTTTACTTGTTTCGCGGCAATGCCAAACTGGAACTTGGTCAGTTGAGAGCGGCCATTGAAGACTATAGCAAAGCGATCAATCTGAATCCTCAGCTCTCACTCCCCTGGAACAATCGAGGCTTTGCCTACGTTCTATTGGAACAACCAAAAACTTCACTCCCTGACTTCAATAAAGCCATTGCCCTTGATGGATCGTCTTCCAATTACTACTTCAATCGTGGGCTGAGTTACAGCGCTCTGAACAACCACGAGGCCGCTCTCGACAACTTCCAGCGAGCCCTTGAACTAGACAAAACAGAAACCGTCATCCACGCAAACATCGGGCTGCAATACACCAAGCTATTTCGATATAAAGAGGCCCTCGCGATTCTCAATGCCGGCCTAAAAATCACGCCCAAATTCAGTCGTCTTTTCCAGTTAAGAGCGTCTATCTACTTCCTACAAAACAAGAGTGAGGACGCCATTAAAGACCTTACTTTGGCCCTCGAAACGACCGACCATCTTGTTCAGGTTCTGGTCCACCGAGGTCGGGCCTGGTGTGACCTAAAAGAATGGGATAAAGCCTTCGCTGATTTCGATCGTGCGCTCGCGGAAAACCCGAAGGACCCGGTCATTTACAGTAATCGAGGAGCCGCTTGGACCAAAAAGGGAG
>JARGOJ010000560.1:0-1900 GCA_029210225.1 Planctomycetota bacterium | reverse complement strand
CAAAAAAGCCCTTGAGGATCTCAAGCGAGCCGAAGAACTCGATCGGACAATCCCCCAGATTTACCTTAATAGAGGCGTCGTATTTGGCCAGATGAAAAATCATGCAGAAGCCATCCGGTGCTACAGTCAATGCATTGAGTTATACGACCAGAACTTTTTGGCCTATTACAACCGCGCCACCTCCTATCACCGTTTGAAGCAATACGAGAAAGCCAAGGCTGATTACGACAAGGCGGTCTCTCTCAATGCACACAACTCCGAAGTTTTCTTCAATCGGGGGAATAACGCCCTGGCCATGAAGCAGTGGCAAGACGCTATTGATAACTATAGTCGAGCTATATCCACAAACCGAAGTTATGTAAAGGCCTACTATAATCGTGGCGTGGCATGGCAACAACAGAGGCAATTTGAATTGGCCCGCAAGAACTATGAGAAAGCCATTGAACTCGATCCGAAATTCTCAGACGCCTATTTCAATCGCGCAGCACTCAGGGCTCAAATTGGAGACAACCCCGGGTCGATTGCTGACTACGGAAAAGTGATTGCACTCGACCCGGGCAACGCCCAGGCCTACCTTAACAGAGGTGTGCAATTAGCGCGGTCAAAGCAATTCTTCGCCGCCCACCGAGACTACAATAAATTTATTGCCATGAAACCAGGGGTCGCGGCCGCTCACATTAATCGCGGCTCAACGAGATCAACGCTCGGAATGATTCGTGGGGCGATCTCCGATTGGGAAAAGGCGCTGATTCTGAACCCTAACAATCCTCGCGCAAAACAATTACACGTCGGCCTCAAACAACTGAAAGTCTGGATTGCAGCCAACCCAGGCTATTCGTATGAGGAACACGGTAAGAAAGAAGAGAAGAAATAAGAGAAGAAAACGACCAAAGTGAATTAACTGGCTTCGTTGTTTGCTTCTTCGCAGACAGATTGCAGGCGCTCTGGTTCAGAGAGTCTGGACGCCCGATACATCCAAGGAGGAACGCTTCCTTTGTGGAAATCCCGGAGTATTTCTGGAGACTCAACATTGCGCTCTTCCCGAGCCGCCGCCGCGCATTCATCCATATGTAATGTCCACGACGAGATAATGTCGCGAATCTCATCTGGGGTGCGCGCACGGAATGCAAGATCTCTGAAATATGTGCCGAAGGGTAGGTCTTTGAAATACCAACTGCAGCACTTCCTGAAGCACCGAACGCCTTTGTGTTCCCCGAGGATTTTTAGTGTGCCCTCAAAGTGCTCAAACATAATTGAACGGAGCTCCTCAGTTTCTGGATGAGGACCCGGTCCCTGACCTTGGAGCGCGAGCGCACAATCACGGAAGAACCAAGGACGACCATATCCTCCTCGGCCAATCATAACCCCGTCACAACCCGTCTTATCCCTCATAACAACGGCGTCTTCAGGATTGAAAATACCACCGTTTCCAATGACTGGAATGGAGACCTGATTCTTTACATCCGCGATCACGGAATAATCGATGCCGCCGCTGTGCCTTTGAGAGCGCGCCCGACCATGAATAGAAACCATTTGGGCGCCGGCGTTTTCGGCCGCCTTCGTCACTTCAATAGCGTTGAGAGAATCGTGAGTCCAGCCGCTACGAATCTTAATCGTCACTGGAATCTCGACAGCTTTAACAACGGCTTCGACGACCTTCTCCACAAGAGGAACATCGCGCATCAACGCTGCTCCAGCGCCTTCACGGACCACTTTGGGAACTGGGCAGCCCATGTTGATATCGATGGTATCAAAGCCCAATTTCTCCAGAATTCGTCCGGCCTCCGCCATCTCCTCTGGATTCGCGCCGCAAATTTGCGCCCCTGTCGGCTTTTCACCAGGGGCTAACTCGGCAAGCTCAAAGCTTCGCTCTTTCCCTCGCACCAAAGCAACGGCCTTA
>JARGOJ010000559.1 GCA_029210225.1 Planctomycetota bacterium | reverse complement strand
ACAGCCCAATGCTCTAGCCAGAGACCCTATGAATTTTAGAATGCCAGAACACTAGGCGCCCTATCCAATCTTGGAGGGCGCTTTTTGCATCTCAAGAAGTCATCGTCTCAGAGGTTTGGATCATGAACGAGCCGAAAGATATGAACAGAACGCCTGACTCCATACCAGGACACAGCGCACCGCCGCTCGCCTTTCCTCACGGATACATCGGTCGAATCTTGGCGATCTCAGTCATCGGCAGCGTCTTGCTCATTTCGTTTCTAGTCTTAATGGGGCACTCTAGCGACGAGGCCAAAACGGATGGCGGGTCTGTCGTGAGGGAAACAAAGAGACTCCTCAAGGAAGCGAACATTTTTATGCGGAAATTTGACCACGCTGAAAGGGCTGGTCATGAGTCTGATCGCGCTAAATACATAGTTCTGGCTCACGGAAGATACAACCAAGTCATGCGGAGCGTCGATAGCCTGCGACGACCTCCCTATACTGACAAGAACGGTGAGTGGTTGCCTGGCTATGAACAGTTTGAAAAAATAGAAGGCGAGGCGGGTCAGGCGCTCCATGACATTTCTAAAACGGCGCACCGAGATTCCTTTGAGGACACTCCAGAAGACAAGATACAGAGGAAGCTCTATTCCCATTTCAAGACGGCAAAGTCGAGCTTTGCCCAATTAGAAGCTGCTGAAATCTATAACCATGAGGAGGATCGACGACGATTCATAAGGCTATCCCGAAGCGAGTTTCACGCAGTCGTCAGTCAACTTCGCTTACTACGCAAGATACCTTTCGCTGACTCGGACGGCCATTGGACTCCGACATACGATCAGTTCGAGAAAATGGAGAAAGAAGCCACTGAAAAGCTCGTTAGCATCGCCAAGCGCGCCTATGTCGGTGACTTCGATTGATAAAGTCGCGTTCTTAAACTAAGATCTTCACTGCCTTCTGCGCCTCAACTTGGTTTTGTGGCGTCTTGAATAACACCTTGAAAAGCAAACCGCGCTCGGACTTCTACTTACTATGACCGAAGAACCTACTGCGAACGCTCCAGAAAACGACGAGGCCGCCAAGCCCGAAGGCGAGCAAAGCCCTGCAACTCCAAGCGCGGACGCCGCCGATTCTCCCGAAGCAAAGCCCGAGGAGAGTAAAGAGGAGAGCAAGGACGAGAGCAAGGACGAGAGCAAGGACGAGAGCCCCGCATCGATGACAAATCCGATCTACGATGTCATCCTTGGAATCGTTGTCGTCGCCGCCATCAGCCTGGCAGCTCTCTTCTATACTATGACGCCCAAAGGCGCGGACGCTCTGCTCATCGACACAAACATCAAATTCAAGAGCGCGAAGCGCATGTATGACAATTGGGAAGAAGCCGACAAGAACAATAAGGAAAGGACGCGGAAGAAGTATCTTCGAGACGCCCACAACGAATTCCTTGCGATCACCAAACTCACTGAGCAGCTCCGCAAACTCCCCGACTACGTCGATGCCGGCACCCCCAAATTCAAAGATAAATACAAGGACTTCGATCGCATCGAAAAAGAATCTGCGGCCCTCTTAGCCACCCTGAAGAAGAACGCCAAAGAAGGCGACATCAAGAAAAAGGCGGAGTGAAGCTCCCCGCAACTCAGAGTGAGTCTATGTCTAGCAACCCCTACCGTGCCCTCCCTGCTGTCGACGATCTCCTCGCCCGCGCTCTCGAACTCGACCAATTCGCCCAGGAGTCGAAAAAGCTCCTCGTCGCGGAGATCCGGGGCGACCTCGATGATGCTCGGGATGCCATCCGCGATCAGGCCCTCGATGGCGAAGCCGTCACCAACTTCTATGTGTGGGAGCGATTCCTAAAGCGGCTAATCAAGCGAGTCAAAGAACGGCACCAGCGCATTTACGTCGGCGCCATCAACGCCACCGGGGTGGTTCTCCACACTGGCCTTGGCCGGGCTATCCTCCCCAAAGAAGCCCAAGAGGCCATCCTCGATGCGAGCGGCTTTACCATCCTCGAAGTCGATCGCCTCAGCGGCCAACGAAATCGCAGGGAAGACGGCATCGCAACGCTCCTCAAAGAACTTACTGGCGCCCCCGCCGCTACGGTCGTTAATAACAACGCGGCCGCCACCATGATCTGCCTCAGCGCTCTCGCAAAGGGCAAAGAAGTCATTGTCGCCCGAGGCCAGCTTGTCGAGATCGGGGGCAGCTTTCGCATCCCAGATATCCTCGAAGAATCCGGCGCGAAGCTCGTTGAGGTGGGAACGACAAATAAGGTCCACCTCCGCGACTACGAAAACGCCATCACCGAAAACACCGGACTTATCCTTCGGGTTCACACCTCAAATTATCGCGTTGTCGGATTCACCTCAGAGGTCCCAGTCGCCGACTTAGTCACTCTGGGAAACAAGCACGACGTCCTGGTTATGGACGACCTTGGCTCCGGCGCGCTCTTCGATTTGTCACCCTACGGATTACCCCACGAACCTCTCATTCAGGACAGCCTGGCAACCGGCGCTCATGTCATTTGCTTTAGCGGAGACAAGCTGCTCGGCGGCCCCCAAGCGGGTTTGATCATTGGTTTAGAGGAACCTGTCACGCTGATAAGGAAGCATCCTCTCTACCGAGCCATGCGCCCCGATAAGCTTATACTTGCCGCTCTTGAGGGCAGCCTTCAAATATACCGACGCCCCGAACACGTCCGAGAGTTGATCCCCGTCATTCGCATGCTTACCGCCTGCAAGGAAGGTCTCGGGAAAAGGGCGCAGGCCTTTCACAATACGCTTGGTGAGCTTGATGCGGAGATTGAGGTCATCGAAGAAGGGTCGAAAGTTGGAGGCGGGGCCTACGCCGTCGAGAGCCTACCGACCTATTGCGTCGCAATAAATCCCAAGGATATGAGCGCTGGTGACCTCGGGGAAAAGATGCGCCGGTATACGACGCCGATCTTTGTTCGAATCAAAGAGAACCGTGTATTATTAGACATGCGGACTATTCAGCCCGAACAAGAAGAAACGGTTGCTGAGTCCCTAAGATCCATCCTAAAAGCCTAACTAGGACCAGCGCAACGGGTGAGCGCCTGAGTGAGTTCTTGAATCTGAAGGGGCTTGCCAACGAAATCATCCATCCCTGAATCTAGGCACTCCATTTTCTGTTCGGGTAATACGTTCGCGGTGAGGGCGATGATCTTTGCTTGCTTGTCTTCAGGGAAGTCCTTGCGAATGGTCTTTGTCGCTGTGAGACCGTCCATCTCGGGCATGTGCATGTCCATGAGAATCACGTCATAATCTTTGGACTTGAGGGCCTCGATGGCTTCCAAGCCGTTTGCGACGATATCCGCTGAATATCCGAGCTTCTTGAGGACCATCTGAATGACCTTTTGATTCGTTCGATTATCCTCGGCGACCAATATCGATAGCGGGAGGTTCCGGGCAAAGTTCGGATTGATGGAAATCCCCAAGGTACTCGCCTTCGGTTTCATACCCATGAAACCTGTCTGCAGCGCCCGTTGGACATACTTTCGTCGCAATGGCATGAGCACCGAGGCAACAAATCCAAGCTCTTGGACCTTCGCGTGGTAAACGCTATCCCCTGAAGAGGTGAGCAGGACTAACTTGCTTCGTCCAATCTCAGTCTTAATCTTTGTCAGGGCAAGCGGCAAGTTCTTAAGACGGGCTGAAACAAAGATAATGGAGAGGCCTTTTATGGTCCTTATCGCCGCTAACCCATCCTCCAAATTGGCCGCGGCGGTTGTCACGACGCTCCACTTTTCGATCGTCTCTTTTAAGAGTTCACGGCTCCCCTGAAATGGCTCAATGATGAGGACTTTCTTTCCAGCCCAGCTCCTATCAATCTTGTCGCTCGATGAAAGCGGTGAATCTATGGCTGCTTCAGCCTTAACATAGAATGTAAATGTCGAGCCCTTACCAGGTTCGCTCTCAACCGAAACACCTCCCCCCATCAGCTCCACTAAGCGCTTGCTGATGGCAAGGCCGAGGCCAGAACCGCCAAATTTGCGGGTTGTCGAGGCATCGACCTGGCTGAAGTTCTTAAAGAGGCGGTCGAGTTTATCTTTGGGGATGCCCAGACCCGTGTCTCTGATCTTAACCTGTATGAGCTGGTCTTTTGGCCTGTCTACCAGGACCGCAATCTCGCCTTCATCAGTAAACTTGAGAGCGTTGCCAATGAGGTTCAATAGAATCTGGCGAAAGCGCGTAGGGTCTCCAAAAATGTGGGTTGGCACCTTGGGATCGAAACGGCAATAGAGGTCGATCTTCTTATCCCAGCTCTTCGTCGAGAAGAGCTCAAGGGTCTCCTCCACGAAATCCCAAAGCGGGAAGCTGACCGATTCCAGCGTGAGCTGCCCCGATTCGATTTTGGACAGATCAACGACATCGTTGACGATGGTGAGCAGCAGCTCGCCGCTACGTTGTATGGTTTTGAGGATGTCAACTTGCTCTTCGTTGAGCGGCGTTGTTTCGAGCATGGCGGTCATACCCAAAACGCCGTTGAGCGGAGTACGAATCTCATGGCTCATGTTGGCGAGGAATTCAGATTTGGCCTTGGCTGCAGCGAGGGCTTTGTCTGTGGTGATCTCTAGAGCTTGAGATTGAAATTTGTTGGCCCGAGCCTGATTGAGGATGATGCTCTCTCGTCGTTCTAATTCGTCGACGACCTCGGTGCTGGCTGTTCGTGTTGCGAGGCCGAAGAGCAGGACGACCGCGATCAAAATCAGTTGTTCAAAGAGGTAGTCCGTTGTGGAGTGTTGCCAGTCTCTCGGGATCTCAAGGTAGAGTGCGCTGAGGTGAACGAAGATAACCGCCGCGCCGCTTACACAGGCCCAAAAATAGGCAGCTTTCTTGTTGAGGCCGTAGGAGGCGGCGAGAGGAGCGGCGGGGAGAAACCAAAGGCTTGTGGCATAGGATTGGCCGGTTATGAGAGCGGCCGCAGTGAGGGTCAGAATGGTTACGAGTATGTTGAAATGACCCGCGACGATGATTCTCTCGTTCGACTGTTTTTGTCGAAGCCAAAAGTAGCCAAGGCAGCTGCTCAAAGCTCCAAAGCCATCGCAGAGCGCTCCAATCGCCGCATCCTTGACTGACAAATGGAAAATAAATGCGAGGGTCCAGGCGACGAAGCTAACGAAAACAAGCCTAGCGAGACGACGGTGGCGTATTCCTATGTCGTCATAGGGTTTGAGGTCTTCATCTTTTAACCACTGCGCCGCGATCTCCTGTGTTGAGACTTGAGTCTGGCTATTTGTGGACGTCTGATCAGGATCCATACGGCGATTTTACGTTTATCAGGAATCTGTGTCTCGTTGGTCACGCACGATTCCGAAAAAAGAGCGGTGGAATCGAGGCTTAGACACAGCGCAGAAGAGCCTTGGTTAGCTCTTGAATTTGAAGGGGCTTACCGACGAAGTCGTCCATTCCGGCGTTTCTGCACTCCATTTTTTGCTCGGGTAAAACGTTCGCGGTGAGGGCGATGATCTTTGGTTGCTTGTCTTCGGGGAAGTCCTTGCGAATGGTCTTTGTCGCTGTGAGACCGTCCATCTCTGGCATGTGCATGTCCATGAGAATCACGTCATAATCTTTGGACCTGAGAGCCTCGATGGCTTCCAAGCCGTTTGCGACGACGTCCGCCGTGTATCCGAGCTTCTTGAGGACCATTTGAATGACTTTTTGATTGGTGCGGTTGTCTTCTGCGACCAATATCGACAGCGGAAGCTCCCGTGCGAAATTCGGATTGATCGCCATTCGGAGGGAGCTTGACTTCGGGCGCCTTCCCAACAAACCAGCGTGGAGGGCCCGGTTTATGTACTTTCGGCGAAGAGGCATCAGCACTGATGTGGTAAATCCAAGCTCGTCCGCTTGAGCTCGGTAAATGCTATCCCCAGAGGACGTCAGTAAGATGAACTTGGAGCGAGGCGCAGCGTCTCGAAGCAACGACATCTCTTCGTCAGTCGGATGGAGATGCGCCGAGACGAAGATGATGGCTAGGCTCTTTGTTTTTTGAAGCTGGCTTAGACCTGCATCAACAGATTCAGCCGTAGAGGCGACGACGCTCCACTGCTCAATGAGGTCTTTCAGTAGGTCACGGCTACCCTTAAAAGGCTCGATAATGAGCACTTTCTTCCCAGCCCAACGCTTGTCATTCTTATCCTCGGACGCAGCATCCTTCGACTTTGCCGTTT
>JARGOJ010000558.1:3255-6174 GCA_029210225.1 Planctomycetota bacterium | reverse complement strand
GGCCCTTCGTCACCAAAAAACGAGTTGCTCCTGTCAATCCTCCAACGCCTCGGTTCCTCCTCTCCGACACTGACCACAAATTGATCGTCCTGAGAGATGGTGCAACTGACAATCCCAGGGTGAACCAACCTGCGAAGCTTGGTCCCGATACTATTCCAGATGACCAAGCTGCCGTCGGTGAACCCCGCCGCGAACAACCTCTTTGATGACGATTGATAGAGGAAAGTACAATCTCCATATTGCCCGGCGGCCAAGAGGCGGACTTCCACAGCCTGACTTTGCTTATTCAATTGATAGATAGACACCCTTCCAGAATGACTACTCAATACAAAGCGATAAGGCATTTCAGGATCTATGCGGCTTAGAAACTGGGCGTAGCGAACTCGGCCGAAGTTCCCAAACCAAACGTCTCGACCGCTGGCAAGCTCCCAGAAGGTCATGGTTCCATCGGGATAGGCGGACGCGACCAATCGATCATCATCAGAGAAACTGACTGAGTAAGTCGGGTTAGGATAAGGCGCGTTTCTTCTATTCTGACTCTTAAAGGTCCTTAAGATTTTCCCGGTCTTTGTTTCAATGACATAAGTGTTTGGCCAGCCCCCTGTGCAGAGATATTGGCCGGCGCTATCATGACTAAAATCGAGAGGCCCGATGGCATTTTTGAATTGTCCTTCGACCTCAAAGTTTCGAGTCCAAATGATCGTCCCAGTCTCAATGTTTCGCATTTGTAACTGACTGAATTTCTTCGCCGTGTTATTGACAGAAGCGACAAAACGCTTGCCATCCGGAGCAATGCGAATAGTGCTAACAATGCCGCTAATGGGTTCCGATTTCCAAAGGACTTCTTCGCTCCTACAATCAATCGCACGAATGAGGAATATTCCGTTTTCATCTCTTTGAAAAGAGACGAAGATTCGACCATCTCGGTCAAGAACACCTTGATTTGTATCCCCCCCGGACAATTTGTTCACAAAGCCGTTTCTGACGAGGGCTTCACGATATCCAAGCTCTGCAGATTCCAAGAGCTTGACCTCTTTCACTTCCCATGTCGTTCGCTGCCTCAATTCTCTACGGTCTTTTAGCTTCTTTGTGACTTTAATAAATTCGAAAGCGGCCTCACGGTAACGATTCCGCGAAAGAAGGGCGTATCCCTTCTCTAGAAAGACCTCCGACTCGGCCATAGCCGCCTTTTCGGCAGCGAGCGTACGGTCCTTCTCAGCCTCACTTCGTGCGGCTTCTGCCTCTCTAGCCTTCTCTTGCTTGCCGTCTCGCTCAGACATGATGGTTTGGAATGAAAAGAAGGCGCCGACGAGGAGCAGAACAATGGCGACGGTGGTAATTCCAAAGAGACCTCTCGTCAATCCTCGATTTCTTCGCTTCCACTTCTGAAAACGTTCAAAAGCCGTCAATCGACGTGCGGAAATCTCCTCGTTATTGAGGAAGGCGCGAAGGTCATTTGCGAGCTCCTGCGCGTTGTCATAGCGGAGCTCCTTTTCTTTTTCCATGCACTTGAGAACAATGGTTTCCAGGTCTCGATCGAGGTTTGCGCGGAGTTCACCAGGTGGGAGAGGTTCCTTACTGAGTACCTGATTGACAATGTTAATGGCCGTCGCGCCTTCGAATGGCAAGGTCCCTGTCAGCATTTCATAAAGCGTGACCCCGAGAGAATAGATGTCCATTCGCCCATCGGGGAAGCCGCGATTCTCAATTTGCTCTGGAGGCATGTAGACGGGAGTCCCCAGAAAGTCACCGGTCTTGGTCAATGCTCTCGACGAATCTTCGACTTGTTTCGCCAGTCCAAAGTCTGTGATGTAAGGCTCAAGCTTCTGATCTAACAGGACGTTTGCAGGCTTCATGTCTCGGTGAATGATACTTTGGCGATGAGCATGAGAGAGAGCCTTTGCAAGCTTCTCACCAATTTCGGCGGTGAGCTTTTCATCGAGAGTCTTCTTTTCCCGAATCAATTGTTGGAGGTCGCCGCCATCCACAAACTCCATAGCCATATAGGTCATTGGACTGATGATCGCGACGTCTAAAACTCGAACAATGTTAGGATGCCGCAAGCGCGCCATCGCCTGGGCTTCAATCTCAAAGCGCTCTAGCTGCTCTTCATTGAGTTCACTCCCCGAAATAAGAGTCTTCAGCGCAACCCGTTGGTCGAGGGTCTCGTGACGCGCTTCAAAGACCATTCCCATGCCGCCCTGGCCAATTTTACGAACGATGGCGTAGGGACCAATCTTATCGCCGGGATTGATTGTCCCCGACTGGGATTGAATAAGCGTTTGAGAATGAGAACTCGACCCGCCGGGCGCGTCAGGGACGCTCTGAATATAGCCGCCACTAAAGCCCAAGTTTGATGGAGGATTGGGATTGGTCCCGTGGACATGTGTCATTTGAGCAGGGTTTTGGGGAGAGGATTGCCGAACCCATTGCACCTGCTCAGGGCTCAGTAAAGCAGAGCCTTGGAGCAGTGCGCATAAGTCCATTTGCGGCCCACGGCGTGGATCAGCATAGGCTCGACGGATCTCGTCCTCAGACACATACGCGAGCTCTATCAATTTTTGAGCTTGCCACTGATCGCGCTCCATATACCCTCCCCGCTGGGAAACTCTGTTCCTTAGCTCCGTGGGCTAAAGGCCCGACCCGAATTGGACCCGCTCATCAGTCAACCACATCAGGCTCAACAAAGGACCAGGCGACTTCGGGGTGAGCCACTTTGATCTTCTTCTCCAGCTCGTTTATTGCTTCAGAGGCGACCTCGACAGTAATCCCTTTTTTCATTCGGATTTTGGCGGCGAGCATGACCTGAGATCCAAACTGACAAGTGAGAACATTCAACACTTCTGCGATGTTGTCATCGCCTTCAATCGCTTTTGTAATACTTGCCTGAAGTTCAGGATCGGCGGAACGACCAATCAA
>JARGOJ010000558.1:0-3245 GCA_029210225.1 Planctomycetota bacterium | reverse complement strand
GCATGACGAGCCAGAATGAAATCGAGATCAACATCGCGCCAATACAGATCGAGCCATACGCGTCATACTTGGCTTCCCCAGTGACGACGGCTAACAACACAAAGAGAAAGGCTAATGCGAGTCCGGCTAACGCGGCAATATCCTCACCGAGAACAACGACGAGCTCCGCGTTTCTAGTTGTTTTGACCCAATGCTTCACGCCCTTTCCCTTTGCGAGTTTTTTGATTTCCTTAATGGCCCCAAACAAGCTAAAGGCTTCGAGCAGAATAGAAACGCCGAGGACGCCCAAGGCAATCCCTGGGTTCTCAACGCCGTGCTCAACGCCCTCGGCCGGATGCAATTTGTGTATTCCCTCGTAAATCGAGAAAATACCACCCACAGAGAAGAGCAATATCGCAACAAAGAAGCTCCAGACGTAAATCGCCTTGCCGAAGCCAAGGGGGTGCTCTTTCGTAGGGGGCCTATTGGATCGGTTCAAACCAATGAAGAGAAATATCTGGTTAATGCAATCTGCAGCCGAGTGAATGGTTTCAGCGAGCATACTGCCAGATCCGGTAAAAGCGTAAGCCACCCCCTTGGAAATCGCGATTCCAGCGTTCGCAGCGAGCGCGTAAAGAATAGCCTTTGTCGATGAACCAGCCACGGAGATCCCCCTAATAATGTGCACGTGTGATATCTATGTGACCCCAAGATACAGGTTCCCCCGCCTCCCTTCAACCAAGTTCAACAGGCCTTTCCCATGGACGAACAGAGTCTCACAGAATCTTTAGGCAAAGCGCTCCGGGAAAAGTCCTTTCAGAACATCTCACCCAGCCTCAGCCTGAAGCCCGAGGCCTTTGAAACTGCGAGCTTCAAAGAGAACTATGGTCCCAGCGACGACGACCCAGCCTCGTCTCAAAGGTCGAGCAACGGGAATGCCGTTCATGGCCATCCCCAGCTTTTTCTCAAGAAAGAGGACCTAGCCAAGATCCTCACGCATCCAAATATACTCGTCAATTCCAGCTCGGAGCGAGCCCTCAAGAGTCAAAGCTCACCAAGCGCCAGGACTTGGTCAGAGGCCCTCAATCACGACCCTGACAATCTCCACAGTCACCTCTCCATCCTGCTCAGTCTCTGCGATGCCCTGCGCTACGCCCACTCCAAGAGCGTCCTTCACCTCGACCTAAAAACTGACCATATCCTGCTCGGCGAATTCGGCGAGGTCTATCTCTGTCACTGGGAGCTCGCCCACAATCTAGAGAACACAAATCCCATAGTCAGGCCTCGGGGAACCCCCGCTCACATGTCACCGGAGCAAGTCAGCCCCCACAACGGCCAAATTGGAATGGCCACGGACATCTTTCTCCTCGGCGCAATCCTCCACATGATCCTCGCCAAGCGCCCCATTCACAGCGAACAAGGCTTCATTAAAACTCTCCTGGAAGCCAATCGCTACAATGGACCAAGCCTAAACGAGTCCATTCCTGAAGCGCTTCGGTCGTGCTGCCACAAAGCTCTCCAACGCAATCCAGAAGACCGGCATAAATCCGTCGCCGAGTTTCAAAATCAATTACAAAACAGCCTCGCTAAACAGCCTCAAGATATTCCACAAGCAAAGCCTCTGAAAAGCCTCTCACGGTCCATAATTATTGGGATTGGAGTGACGATTGCCCTCCTCTTCTTGACAGTCCAAATGAAGCTCAACAAAGACTTAAAACAGCGTCTTGAGCAAGCGCAGGCGAAGTTGGAGGAATCAAGAACTCAGAATCAGTCTGCGCCAAAGAGCGTTCCCTCCTTTAAAGAAGCAAGGACGCAATCAATCGGCCCGGCGCGAGGAGTTCTCAGAGCACAGACGCCTAAATCAATTCAATTAGGGCTCCGAAGCTTAGTCTCTCTGACGAAAAAGATTCAAGTAGAAATGAAAGGACCTCAAGCACGACTCAATAAAGCCAGGAAAGCAATGCTATCCCAAGCACTCACAGAGTTAGCTGGACTCGTCCACAACATTCCAAAAGCCCAAAGCGAGGATCTGGAGCTATTGACTGCAAAGACTGTCATGGCTCAAATTCGCGGGGAGCAAAAGAAAGTCTCGGAGGCCCTGAAGCTCTATCAAGATGTCGAAGCGGCTTACCGAAAAATACGATCTACTAAGAAATCGATAGTGCTCGATCGACGCCTCAGCAGCTTGCTCTTTGAACAATCCCGAATCATTCAAAACTCTAACGCAACCCGCGCTATTGAAATGCAGCGTGAAGCCATGGAACTGACGCAAGAGGTCATTCCCCGACTTACAGGAGATCAGCAGAGGTCCGCTCAAACAACCCTCGCAAAGCAACTGATCAATCATGGTCAGTTGCTGCTTCGGGAGTCGCAGCTCTCAAAATCCCTCAAGGTTTCTCTGAAGGCCAGGAGCATCGTCAATGGTTTATCGGAGGGCCGACAGGCAGAACCCCTCGCGCTCTCCACCAAGACACACTGCAATTTGGCCAATGTGTTTCAGGCTCTTAAAAGGAAGAAGGACGCCCAGCGACACTACGAATTGGCTCTAGAAAAAGCACGGCAACTCAGGGATGAGGCCCGCAAGGACAGCGCTGGATTAGTCCTGAACCTGTTAAGACAGTACGGTGAGTTTTCTTTCGCATCTGAGCAATTCAATAAGGCACGCGCATTAGCGTTCGAAACCGCCGATTTGTTAGAGCAATGGCTCAGAGACGAAGCTATGAGAGGAGAGATCGTCGAAAGCCTTGGGGACCAATACGCGATGCTTGGTGACATTTATCTTCGTCAACGACAGTTCAAAAATGCGGAGCGCGAATTACAGAAGGCACTAAAATATTTTTCTACGCGAGAATCCCTCGGGCCAATAAATGACGCGCTACCATTGAAGCTCTCACGAACCGAAATGCGACTTTCCGGAATCTACAAGCGGCGACGGGACGCTAAAGCAGAACTGAAATTATTGAACTCCGCCATGAAAAGGCTCCAGGGTCTTGCCTTAAAAAGGCCGAAAAATTTGGACGCTCTCCTCGCCCTGGCTTTGACTGAGCGCGCCCTCGGATCTCACTACCAGCGATCCAGACATTGGGAGACCGCGCTCGAAAAGCACAGGAGCGCCCTGGCCCGCATTCAAAGACTCCTTGAAAGAAATAGCAAGAACACTGACCTGCAGTTCCAAGTCCTAGAATCACAGTTCATGATCGCCCAATTCTATGTCAGACGGCGGCAGTTCAAAGACGCCAAGACGAGTTACTTTCTCTACGCAAAAC
>JARGOJ010000557.1 GCA_029210225.1 Planctomycetota bacterium | reverse complement strand
GGCGAGGTTCCAGCGCCAGAGCTTACCAGACGCGCTATAAACAATCTCTTTACTGTCGGGGAGCCAATCATAGCCTGGGTAGGCACCCGTCCAGGCGAAGGCCTCTTGCATGTCAGGGTCGAGAGTGTCAGTGATCTGCGTCTCCGCACCGCTTTGTAAATCGTAGAGGAAGAGGCAGCTCTTTCCGCGAATTCGACGGACAAAGGCTAGCTTCTTACCATCAGGAGCCACCCTCGGGCGCGCAGATCCTCCTCCCGACCTCGAAAGCCGTCTTAATTCACCCGTCTCTAAGTCGAAGCGATAGAGCTGCCAAAAGCCTTTGTCGGTGTTGCGGTTGTATTCAAAGCGGCCTTTTCGTCCTGCGAAGTAGAGGGCTTCACCGTGAGGACCAAAGACGGGGCCGTTGGCATCACCGAATTGCTTCTTCTTTGTTAATTGAATACCGCTTCCTCCGTTGACATCGACTAACCAAAGCTCAACGGTTCCAATGGAGCTGCGGTCGGTGAGCCGGCGCCGGGCGATGACGTGACGGCCATCAGGGCTCCAGTCGCCGGAGTTGGTCACTTTGTCCTTCTGGCTCGTCAGAGGGCGGGCCTTGGTGCCGTCCAGAGAAATGATCCACAGGTTGTCGTTGCCGCCCCTATCACTCGTAAAAAGAACGGTCTTGCCATCGGGGCTGAAGCGCGGCTGTGAATCGTAGGCGCGCCCGCTTGTGAGTGATTTCGCCTGACCTCCAGCGATCGGCATTGTGTATATATCCCCGAGCAGGTCGAAGGCGAGGGTGCTCCCATCGGGGCTTACATCGACGGAGATCCAAGTGCCTTCATTGGTTTCGAAGGCGATGGTCTTTTCGTCACTGTGTTTTTCGTTGACGGTCCAATGCTTATTTTTGGCCGAGGGCTTGGAGCTGGCTTTATCTTGGGCAAAGAGAAGGCCTGTGCTAAATAGAAAAGCGAGAAATGCCGTTTGCCGAATTGTCATAACGAGGCCTTAATCATTGAATGGTCGAGCGAATAAACAGTTGCAATTAGTAGGTGGAATGCCGTTGCGAGGGAGGCTTGACTATGGATGAAGAAGTCAAGAACCGCGCCGTTCTAAAATGACTCGGCCTGGCATTTTATACTCGGAATACAGCGCCTCGACAAGGGCTTTTCGCTTGTCGAGAACGGCGGTCTGGTTGATGCTCCCCTTATCCGTCAGCTCCCCAGCGTCCATGCTTAGCGCGTTCCGAAGGAAACAGGCACGCCCAACCCGCAGGCTGTTACTGCTATGATCCTTGTTGTATCTCGCGAGACTATCACAGAGTGCATCGAGCACTGTGGGGGAATCCAGGTAGTCCTGAGTATCCACAGGGTCGTTCTCGGCTAACTTTTGGCAGGCTTGTATTTTCGGGACAATGAGAAGTCCAATCTCGCCTCGTCCTGACCCTGTGATGACTAGATCTTGAGCAAGAACTGAAAGCTTGGAGAGTAGCGCTAGGCGGAGTTTGCCGACCCGGACCCAGGTGCCGCTAAGTAATTTGAAATCTTCGGCGAGGCGTCCTTCAAAGAGAATGCCCAAATTAGGATTGTCAAAGTCGGCGAGGCGTCCGGCGTCACCGGAGCAATAGAATCCTTCTTCGTCAAAGATTGATTTCGAGTTTTGCCAGTAGCCTTCAGTGACGTTCGGGCCTTTGACTCGAATTTCATACTTTGTACCCACTGCGGCCAGCTTTATCGTCGTGCCAGGGGCCGGGAGCCCAATGATTCCTGCTTTGGGAATCGGATAGTGCACCGCAGTGGCGAGGGGCGCTGTCTCCGTTGATCCCCAGGCAGAGACAAAGGGTATTTTTTGGCCTCGCTCTGCTAAGGCCAGGGCATCCAGCTCTTCCCACAAATGCTGTGGGAGGGAGGCCCCGGCATAGAACATGAAGCGCAGTCGGGCGAAGAATGAGGCGCGTAGGACAGGATTGGCCTTGAGCTCAGGAATGAGCATTGCGAAGCCTTGAGGAACATTGAAGTAAACAGTCGGCGAGATCTCTGTCAGCGCTTTGACGCTAGGGGCCATGAGTCCAGGAGCAGGCTTCCCGCCGTCGATGTGTAGGGTCCCGCCGTGTCGCAGAACAAGATTGAAATTGTGGTTGCCACCGAAGGTGTGGTGCCAGGGGAGCCAGTCGACAATCACAGGGGCTTCGCGCTCTAAGAACGGCCAGATTTGAGTGATCGCCTGCTGATTAGAACTCAGCATGCCGTGGCTGTTTAAGACGCCCTTAGGCTTCCCCGTCGATCCAGAAGTAAAGAGGATTTTGGCGAGGTCTGTCTTCGCGATGGCCTCATTTGTTGCCCGGACTTCAGGAGATGGACTTGTCTTAAGTAACTCTGTGAATTGATCATGACTGATCGATTGAATTTTGAATTCACTGAGGGCTTCCAGGGCTGGACCATATCGTATTGGGCAAGCCGCGTAGACGAGGCCGGGTTGTATTTGCCCAGTGATGGAAAGCAGCGCTTCGAAGTTCTTAGAGAGCAAAGAATAGGCTGGAGAGATAGGGACGACGGGAATATTGACCATCTGAGCGGCGAGGCTGAGCAGGCCATGGGCAATGCTATTCTCCGACAGGATCGCGAGGGGCTTGCGACGACACAAGCCCCTATGAAGCAAGGCTGTTGCGAGGCTGAGGCACTGCTTATAGGCATCCTTATAGTTGACTGATATTCGCTCTTCATTGCTTCGAAGCTCGGTCAGGAATGGCTGCTCTCCCTTCTCTTCAGACCACCGAGATAGATAGTGACTTATAGACGGAGAATGCTCCTTGAGGGATTGAGGAGAGTCGAGGTAGACGGCGCTGTCTGTTCTTCTGCAGGAAACTAAGGGAGCCGCGAAATCGGATTTTGCATAGCCAAGCATTCTTGAAGCTCCGTGGTCTGCGTTGCGGTGATCAAAAAGAAATGGTCATAGTGGACAATAGTGTCCGTCGAGAGAGGAGAGGGGAAATGACGACGTTGTCGCAGCGTCATTTCCTCTCCGTTGATAGAAGGGGGCGCCCTTCAATAGAACTTTTTCTTCTTCTTGGTTTTAGGAGTGTTTTGGCCTTTCTTATTGTTATTGAGGCAGAGTAGTTTACCCATAGGATCGCGCAAGAAGAGCTGCCCGTTCGACCAGACAGGAGCGCTCCAACAACCCCGTCCGTTCAGGGCTCCTTGCCGATGGCGCGCATTGAATCCGGCGCGGTCAATTGGGGCAATGATCAGCTCACCTTTGTCACTGAGGATAACGAGGTCTTTCCCGACTTGAATCAACGATCCTTTTCCGAGACCTCGTTGGCTCCATAACACCTGACCGTTACTGCGATCAATCGCTTTGAGCACGGCGTTGTCGAAGCCGATGATGAGGGTCTTGGTGAGAATGCTCGTGGCCATTTCATTTCGCATCATTTTTCCGCTCCAAGCCTCCTTGAGGGATTGCCCGTCAAAGTTGAGGAGCATACATCCGAGCTTGTATCCTGAAGAAATGAAGATCTGTTGGCCGTTCCTGGAGATAAGCGGAGTCGCGGCGTGAATGTTGGGCCATTTGTGTTTAAATTCTTTCTCAGCGACGACATCACCAGATTGGGCATCGACGACGACAAGCCCGCTGCCGGGGTAGCAGGCGAGGTAAGGCTTGTTTTGGTATTGAAAGGGGGCGGGGCTGGAGTAGCTCGTTCCAAAGTTTTTGGTCTTCCAGCGCAGCTTGCCATCCTTCAGGTTAAAGCAGGCGATGATACCGATCTCAATATAAATACTGTTGCCTCGAACAACAGGAGAACCGGAGAAACCGAAGGCTGGAGGAGCGACACCCAATTGTTTGCTGACGTTGTTTTTCCAGAGGATCTTGCCTGTTTCGGCTTCAAAACAATGGACCTGTCCATCGCGGCTCAGCGTAAGGACACGGCCGTCGACAACGCATGGGCTCGCGGCGGTACCACCGGCGTTTTGAGAGCTGAAGTTCTTGGCACCGTACGAATAGGCCCAAAGCTCCTTGCCGGTCTTGCAGTTGAGGGCTCGCACGGTGTCTTTTCCGGCTTTGTATCCGAGCATGAAGACGCGACCTTGAGCAACCGAGGGAGCGGCGTAGCCGGTGCCAATATCAAGGGCCCAGGCGGTTTTGAGATCTTGCCCAGCGACAAGAACTTGACCTTTGGTCACACCGTTGCCGTTGGGACCGCGCCATTGACTCCAATCTTCTGCTGCGGCGAGGCTTGTTATGGAGAGGGCTGAAATCATGCATAGCTGGAAGAGTTTCATTTGGATACGTCTCCGAATAGGAATTGAGAAAGTAGAACGAGTGAGGCTGAGCAGGTTCAGAACTTGTCGATCTAGGGAGTGATTATGGATTATTGGACAGGTTTTCGTTTGAAATCTGGTCAAAATAGTCCAATTTCTATTCGGCCTGCTCTTGAGTTTACGCACTAAAAATTGGAAAGGAAGTTTATGTCATCGGGTTCTGCGCTATCAAGCTTTCGTGGCACAGATCGTCTTGAGGTGATGAAGCGCCTTGGAACCGGGGCACTCGGGGTTTTCTATCAGGTCTTTGATCGCGAATGAAAAATGGAGGTCGCGCTCAAGACTTTGCAGAATGTTGATCCCCAGGGTCTCGATCTTTTTAATCAAGAATTGCGCGCCTTGACCGGCCTGGTCTACTCGAAGCTCACGCAATTCTATGAGCTTTACTCTGATCTCGCATTATCAACACAAACGGCCAGCGCTGTGACAGCGCTGCCCGATTCTCTTGATACGCTGCGAACGAGAGATCGAGTTTTCTGCTGTGTCACGAATGCTCGTGAATGCCGGCATTCACTGTGCTTCCTTCCTAGCAGCAAACTCGATCTCTCAGTTCTCGCATTATCAACACAAACGGGCAGCGCTGTGAGAAGTCGAGACTGCCGCTTAATGCGTCTTCGGGCGCCTTGCGATGTCACGCCTTATTGCGTCCAGGATTTTATCGACGTCTCTATGGATGGCCTTGTTTTGGCGGATGATTAACTGTCCACCGTAGATCGCAATGATATGATCCTCTGTCCAATTCTCTTCCCCTGACATCTCAAAAATAAACTCGGGAAGATATTGTGGGTATTGGTAGTCGGGGTTGACAGCGCCATTCTTGTAGAGGATGTCTTCAACCTTCATTATTCTTAGGTCAAGATTGGAACTGGTTTTATGTTTTGAACCAGACGGGACAATTTGGAGGACCCCTTGGTGGACTATGAATTGTAGGTCGTCATGGTCGAGGAAAGACTCTAGCGCCTCTTTGACCGTGCAATAATTAAAGGTATAGGGGTAAGCGCCTGTTTGGAAATTGACATCGTGGCGAATGTGGATGTTGAGACCGGCGAGAACCCTGAACTTTGCGACGACCTCAGTGAAACGAGCCTTCGGGAACTTGATTCTTTCATACCGAGTGTTCAATTTTCTTTGGATGGACGGGTTCCAGTGGCGGTCGGGCTGACTGCTATAGCTTTGGGAATAGCCTTCGATTTGAATGTCCTTCCCGCTGAGAGCATTTTCGTCGAGAGCTTCCAGAAAAACCTTGCAGCGTTGGTGATCGGCTTCTTCCCCCTTCAATACAATTTGGCCCTGGGCCCTTCGGATCCAGTGTTCATCGTCTTTGGGGAGCCTTAGTAGAACTTTAAGAATGGTGACGAGATTCGCTTTGGGCTTTTTTAGCTTCGTCCACTCTGAGAGATGATTGCAAGCGAGGGCATCGAGCTTCTCCGGATATTCCTCTCCGTCATTCTCTTCCGCTGTGGCTTGAAAGTGGAGATCTTGATACGCCTGTAGGCGCTCTCCAAATCGGTCGACTTTGTAAAAGCCGATCCTCGTTGCAGTTTGGCTATGAGTCGTTATGAGAATAGCGTTCTTCTTGATCTCATAAACGAGACTGGAGTCTTCACTTAACACAAGAGAGAGCGCGCTCTCAGCTTTGGCATTCCTTAGTTCTAGAGTTGTTTTTATATGGCCATCAATGAGAACCTTGTTCGTTGATTCATGGAATTGGAAAGGGATATCACACCTTTTACTGAGCATCTCCAGGGCATCAAGGATCGGTTTGTTTTGGAACTGGACGTCGATACGAGCTTGGAGTTTCCGTTTCAGTTCACCATTCTCAGTAGACACTGGGAAATTTGGAATCTCGAAGCTCAGCGGTGAGTCATAGTGAGGAAT
>JARGOJ010000556.1 GCA_029210225.1 Planctomycetota bacterium | reverse complement strand
GCATAGGGGGCGAACAGGATTTTTGGGAACGCGACGCTTTGGCCGCGATAGTCGGAAGGGCTGAGTATCATGGACGATCAACCAAGCATGCTCAAGTTCTTCGAGAACCTTCATTCCCCAGATTGGCTCATCCGGGAAAATGCCCAAGAGCATCTGCGAACCCTAGGGGTCCAAGCGGTCCTTCTCATCGACCAAATGCTTCAGAACACCGGCACGCTCTCCGAACGCGCCCAACTCCTCGAAGTGCTCGCCCAAATCGGCCCGGAGTCCGTCGCTGCTTGGTCAAGCATCATTCACGAGCTCGCTTCAAGCCATGGAAAACTTCGCCAAAAAGCCTTAACGATCCTTGAAAGAATTGGCCCGGAGAACGAAGCCGCCTTCCCGAAGATTCTCCATCTGCTCCATGATGAGCAAGCGTCTGTCCGCCTCGCAGCCACCCGGACACTGGCGGCGTGGGGAATCAATACCCGAGAAGCGGTTCCCGCCCTCGCTCATGCGCTGCTCGATGAAGACAACGGTGTTCGCCATGGCGCCGCGGCCGCCTTACGAAGCTTCGGGCGAGAGTCTGTACCGTTTCTCATGCGCTACTTCGACGACACCGCGATAAAAATGCAAACCCAAGTCGCCTGGTCTCTTGGGCGCATGAAAACCGTCGCCAAAGAGGCCATCCCCAAGCTCGTTGCAGCCCTCGCCTCCCGCAACACCCGGCTGCGTAAAGCCGCAGGTCAGGCCCTCGGAAAAATTGGCATCGACGCCTGCCCCGACCTCGCGATGACCCTCAAAAGCAGCAGTTTAAAGGCTCGGGAAGAAGCCGCCGACGCCCTCGGCTTTATGGCTCGCGACCTGGGCCCTCATCCACAGCTTAAGAGGTGCTTGCCTATCCTCATCAAGCTGCTTGAAAACCCAAGCATGCGCCCCTTCGCCGCACGAACATTGGAATCCTTCGGCTCCATGGCTGCCTTCGATCTCGTGAAGCTCATAAGCAATGACGATGCCGAGCTCCAAACCCTCGCCCTCGATTCCCTAGAACACATGAAGAGCCAGGCTTTCCCAGCGCTCTCACAGTTAATCGAAGCCCTGAACACAGCCCAGGGCCCTACACATGACCGCCTCGCCGACATTCTCGGTGGCTTCGGCCTCTCCGCACTGGACAAGCTGCTTCAGGCGCTCAACTCTGAGTCTATCGAGGTTCGAAAGGGCGTCATTCGCGCCTTTGGAAGCCTCGCGAGCACCACTCCACAACAAAGCCCTTTCCTCGAAAGAGTACTGCCAAAGCTCATCGCCAACCTTGAGAACCCTGATTTACGGGATGCGGTCGCTCGCAGCCTCGGGGGCATCGGCAAAACAGCGGTCCCGTTCCTTGTCGAGGTCCTTAAAAGAGACGATGACACTCAAGGCCGCTATGCCCTCTGGGCCCTGGCAAAAATTGGTCCGGACGCAGAATTCGCCTGCCCAGCCCTCATCGATATATTGCAAGGATCAAAGACCACCCTCCAAGCACAGGCGCTCGAAGCCCTCGCCAAAATTGGACCGGCCGCGGTCCCAAAGCTCATCCTTTGTTTAGAGCAGCCAAACAGTCAAGACCTCGGTGTTCGCGCCCTTGAACGTATGGGCTCAAGAGCTGTCCCAGCCCTCTTACTCGCGCTGCAATCCGACTCCAACCCCAGCAAAGCCATACTCGCGAAGATCGTCGCCTCCATCGCCCGAGATGACGATGAAGCCCCAAGCGAAGCGATCATCGAAGCCCTCCAACTTTGCCTTGAAGCCACCGATGCCCAGCTCCGGCAAGCCGCCGTCGAATCGGTCTCTTGCCTCGCTGACAAACAAGAGCTGCTCATCCCACACTTGCTCCCTCTTCTCCGTGATGAAGACGAGCTTGTCCGACGAAGGGCCATCGCCGCCCTGGTCAATATGGGGCGAGTCGCGGTCTCACCTTTGGTCGCAACCTTGGCCGGAGATGAGGTCGATGTCCGCCGCGAAGCCGCTGAAGCTCTCGCGCAAATGGGTGAAGCGGCGGTCTCTGGCCTCTGCGAAGCGCTCGAATCGGAGACCCCAGAGGTTCGTCGGGAAGCCGCGCGTACCCTTGGGCGTATCCGTCGCTTTGGTGGCTCTGCCGAATCGGCCGTCCCCAATCTCATCGATGTCATGAAACACGACTCAACAAAGTGCGCCGCCGCCTTCGCCCTTGGAGAGATTCACGGCCATCTAGAACTCACCGTCCCGGTCCTCATTGGTCTGCTCGCCGACAACGACACAGAGGTGCGCTGGTGGGCCACTCACGCGCTTGGAAGCATCGCCCGGCAAAGTCCCAAGCGCGATGAGATCGTCGTCGCAGATGCCGTCTTAGAGCTCGCAGCGACTCTCAAAGATGACGATGTAGAGCTACAAAAGAAAGCCGCCTGGGCCTTAGCAGGCATCGGCCCCTGGTCTCGCCTCGCCATTCCAGAGCTGCTCAAGGTCGCCTTAACAGGGATGGACGAAGCCATCTTTGCCCTCCGAGCCGCCGGAGCCGGAGACCGAGACTTAGTCCTTCCTGTCGCCGAGTTTTTCGACTCCCGGAGCCTCACCCTCAAGAAGCTTGACCAAGAACTCGAACTCAACCAAGGGCTTCGCAAAGACCCAAAGGTCCTAGAAAAGCTCCGCAAAGGTCTCGACTCGGAAGAGCTGGAGATTCGCTGCCTTTCCATTCGTGCCCTCGGCTTCCTCGGGACCGACGGTTTGGACCTCTCGGATGAACTCCTCTCTAGCCTCAGCGGACATCCTTTGGTCGCCAGTTGCTCCTGCTGGGCCCTTGAACAACTCGGTCGCCCAGTCATCCCAAAACTCCTCGCCCAATTCGACGCCAGCCAGGAGAGCTCCACTCGCGCCTGGCTGCTCCGCGCCCTTGAAGGCATCTCCCGGTCTGATCGACTCCGGAAAGGAACCGTCCCCGCCAGCAAGGAAGCCGTCCACTTTCTAAGCAATGATCTCGCAAGCAACACCCTTAACTCATTTATAACTCAACTCGCAATTCGGGTCCTTGGTGTCCTCGGCGTCGAACAAAGCTCCCTGCTCCCTATCCTCACAGGCGCCCTGGCCACTCCAAGACTTCAGCGATCGGCCACAAGGGCCCTCGAAGAACTTGGTCCACCGGCTCTCACTCCACTCTTTGAAAGCCTTAGCAATCCTAGCCTACGCAGCGGAGCAGAACGTTCCCTGGAGGGAATACTCAGTCGCGTTGGTCTCTCAAAGGTCCTCGACCAAGCCATGGATGCCCTCAAGCATTCCAATCCCCATACCCGAGCCTGCGCCGTTCGACTCATAGGGAAAGCCGTCCAAGATGGAGCCTCAGGTGCAGAGACCAAACGCCTGATCCCTGAGATTTTAGAAGTACTCAAAGACGCCGAAGCCAACAACCGAGCCCTCGCCACAAGAGTGCTTGCCGCCCTCGGGCAAAACCGCGAACGAGACAAAAATTCCTCCATCGTCCCCGCCCTCGAAGAAGCCCTCCTCGACGGAGACAGCGAAGTTCGCCAAAGCGCTGGGGAGACACTCACAAAGCTCGCGCCGATCTATCACAACGCCCTCGTCGAACTCGCGCAGCGGCCGCAAGATGCTGACACAGTGATCCGCCAGCAATCCGCCTGGGCCCTTGGTGAAATTCAAGAGCGAGGATCTGAAGTAGACGCACTGAGGGCCCAAGCATCGCTCTTTTCTCTTCTCGAAGACAACAACGCCCGAGTCCGCAAGGCGGCCGTTCGATCCCTGTCCCTCGCCGAAGGCAACGCCCCCCTCGCCTCAGCCCTTAGCCAGGCCCTGAAAGATCAAGACTTCGGCGCACGCTGGGAAGCGGTTTGGGCTTTCTGGTCCATCGGCCCTGAGAGCGTCGAAGAGCTGATTCAAACTCTCGACGACCCTGAAGAGATGGAGCAATCCATCAATGTCCTCAGCGAAATCGGCCGGGCCGCTGTCCCAGAGCTCGTCGATGCCATCGATTCCGATGAGCTTTGGCCGCAAGTGCTAAGGACCCTTGAGCTGATAGGGAAGGGGGCCGTCCCCGACCTCGTCAAAGCACTCGCCTCGCGATCTTTGAGAGAACGCGCCGCCGAAGCCCTCGGCAAAATTGGTCTAAGCGCTGTCCCCAACCTCATCGAAGCGCTCAAAGATCCTGAAATCCGCCAAAGCGCCGCTGAAGCCCTCGGGCAAATGGATGAAGCCGCCATTCCCCAGCTCGTCGAAGGCCTCAGCCACGAACACTCCGGCGTTCGTATTGGCGCAGCCCGAGCCCTGGGACGCCTCGGTCCCCAGGCCACCAAAGACAACCAAGCGCTTTGCTCCAGCGCCTTATGCGATGCGCTCTCCGATAAACACAGCCGGGTGAGAGGCGTCGCCGCCAGGGCTCTGGGCTTGATGGGTCCAGCGATTGTCTCTGTCAAAGTCGTGGAAGCCCTCAACCGATCCTTGCTGATTAACCCCGACTCAATCCGAGCCGAGAGCGCGACAGCCCTTGGCTTGATTTGCCAGGTCAACCCCGAGCAAAACGTTAACAGGACAACAGAGTTTGCCCTTCCCGGGCTTTTGAAGGCTATCAAGGGTCACCATGGCGGAGTCCGGGCCGCCGCGACAGGAGCGATTGGATGCTTAGGTCCCTTAGCCATCACAGCCCTCAGTGATATCGTTCAATTTGAAATGGGCCCGCCTCGACACTGCGCCATCGAAGCCTTAGAGCAGATCGGGCGCAAGCTCTACCAAAATCGAGAGATCGAAATCGATGAGTTCGCCAGAAATCGTGTCATTCAAGCCCTCCTCCAAGCCCTGAAAGTGAACTCCGGGCCAGAAGTCTGCCAACTCACCGTTGAATCTCTCGGGCGCCTCCCTGGAGGACTCAAGACCGCCGAGCCCCCGCTTCTTGAACTGTTGAAGAATGACGATGCCGCCCTACGTAAAGCTCTCATTCTGGGATTTCAAAGCCTCGACCAGCACAACGAAGACAGCTTCAAGATCCTCGCATGCGCGCTCAAAGACACCGACGCTGGAATCCGTGCCCTCGCCGCGTCTGTATTGGCCTCCGCCCCCGGAATCGGCGGGACCATCGTCGAAGAGCTCGCCTATGGCCTCAGCGACAACCTCGAATCTGTCCAGGTTTCATGCGCCGAAGCCCTTGGCGCATTAGGCTCCCTCGCTCAATCGGCCCGGCCAAAGCTGCTTCAGACCCTCGAAAACTCCGAGCCGAAAACTCAGGCTGCTTGCTGCCTCGCCCTCGCTGGCATTGGGCTGGACAAGGCCAAAACCCTACCTACACAGCTCATACGATTCCTCGAAGCAGACAATCCGACTGTTCGAGAAGCCGCCGCGAAGGCCTTGGGCCGCCTTGGATCAGCGGCCCTCCCAGTGGCGCAGCAACTCGTCGAAGCGTTAAACGACTCCAACGAGCGTGTGTGCCTAGCCGTCTGCAAAGCTCTCGGTTCCGTCGACTCCACGGGCTCACTAGCCCCCCCAGCATTGATGGCTTTGTTGAAAGATTCGGACCGAAGCCGGACGATCAAAGCCGAAGCACTCCATGCCTTGGAACTCACACTCCGAGACGCCCCGGCCGAATCGCGCCTTGCATTGGTTGAATCATTTGCCCAGGGCTTCGAACAGAGCTTTGACTCCCGCATTCGCCGATCCTTCGTCACCGCCCTCGGATCTTGCACACCCTTGCTCGATCGCCGCCAATGTGAGCGGGTCCTGGACCTCATCACCCAATGGCCGTTGGAAGAGCTAGACCACCGATCTCAGGCGGTTTTTCTAAAGACTATTAAACGAATTGGACTCGCCTCTCCAAACGTGGTGAACGCCCTCCTTGAAGCTATGAAATCAGACATAGAAGTCTTAGAAATCAAAGCCGCTGCCGCCTTTCAAGCTTTAGAATATCAAGATCCCATCGATGTCGAGCGGGTTCTCAACGCTCTCCTCGCCGCGCTCTCTCGCCCAAGCGCCAGCCTTAGAGAGACAGTGATTGAGTCTCTCGGCAAGCTCGCAGTCAAGTTCGATCGGGAAGAGATTGCCCGAGACTTTATCAACGCCTTGGACGATCCGAGCCTCGAAGTGCGACACGCCGCGCTCAAGGCTCTTGGTCAGTTTGGCCTCGCTTCAGAAGATATCCTTGAGGCCCTCATACTGGCTCTCGAAGAGCCAACTTTAAAGCTCCGTCTCGCCGCAGTC
>JARGOJ010000555.1:2611-6197 GCA_029210225.1 Planctomycetota bacterium | reverse complement strand
AATGGAGTGCACGCCGATAACGACAACAACACAAAGGAGAACAAGAACTTCATCGCAATTGAGGAGAAGGTCTTTAACGTCCTGTTCAAAGAATTCATGTTCTTCATGGCTACAATGACTTCCAATTCTTCTTTAATTCTCATCAGTGACCTGCTTCATCCGTTTGCGACAAAGGATGCGAACCCGAGAGAGGTCATCATCAATGCCAACAATGGAAAGACTCCCACGACCGTCGACCACGTCCACCCAGCCTTTAAGGACAGTCCGAGTAAAGGGTGAAGACCAACTCTGCCGACCTATTTTGATCGCGCTGATCAACTTGGGAGCGACGATTTCAATTTCAACTTCAATCTTCCCATCTTGAATGGGGTCCCCCTCCTTAGGCTTGATAACCCGGATAGGACTGCTTAGCTCTGGCACCACGCGGCGAACTTCAAGAGCTTCTTCAATGACTGCTTCCACCGGGGCTGGAACACTGACTTTCCCCAAAGACTTGAAAACAATGGACACTCGCTCCACCCCCGCTCCCTTTTTCCTAACTTCAAAAGAACTCTGACCTCCATTAATCTTCAACGGGGCTTTGATCGTCCTCGGGAAAGGGGCTTTGACCGTTCGATGACCGAGGCGCACGCTCACCAAAGAACTCGAATCGATGACCGCAAGCTCGACCTCCAACACACTGCCCTCTATCTTATCTCCAAGCTTCGGCCCTATCACCTTCACAGGACTCCCAGCCGCCCTATTTATCTCAGTCACTTCGAAATCGTAGTCCTTGGGAGTCGGTCCCTTCCCGTTGAGAGTGTCTTCAATGTTAGAAACAAGGTTTTGCGCCGGCCCATCAAAGAGACTGAGGGTCAATTCCTCTGAGTCAGGCTCTGACAAAAACGGTGGGACAAAGTTAGAGAGTATGTACCAAGACACTTTCCCACTCCATTCGTGGAAGTTCAACCTTCGGGTACTGTTAATAGCCGCCAAAGAACGCTTTGGAGAGAGAGTTTTTCCCGCGCTATCAAAAACGGTGTAGCTTGGCTCGCAGGTCAGCCGAAAGGTGTGATCGCGCAACCAAAAATGAGCAGGACCAAGGAAAAACCAAGAGGCCAAACGCTTTCCGGCCCCCTCCTTGCTAACAAGCTCGACAACCGCGTTGTTTAGGACAACCCTGACTTGTTTCGGCGCAGCTTGGGAATTCCCTATCGTTTCTTCGCGAACAACCCGCCAACCACGACGCTGCGCCAGGTTCGATTCAATGCTCTGCCGACAAGCCTCAGGAGAGAGGTTTACCGAGGGATCTCCAAGCGTCTGAATCGCCAATTCGATCACGACAGGCTCGCCATCCTCAACAATGGGCGGACCTGAACAAGCTGTTGCCAAGAGAAGCAAGGGCAGGCAAAGGATGAGAGAGTTTCTCCAGGCCATGGGAGTTTTTGATCGAAACCACCGCCCTATAGCAACAGACTCCATAGAAGAAAAACCAATACTCATTATGGATAGCGCCCCTCTTACGAAAACGAATCATTATGATACATCAATATGATACATCAATTTTGGCTGATTCCCTTATTTTGGCTTGAAACCCGCAGCAGCTAGACAGCGATTCTCGGACTCGCTTCGAGCCTGACTCATCGCCGCTATTTGTCTATTTCATGAAGATTATCTGGCCAATGCTCTTCTTTGAAGAACATCATTTTAATATCTCTCCCAATTCGATAAATGACCCCGAACTGATCCATTCAAGCATAACGTTCCCCAGCCACGCCTAGATCTACAGAGCGCACCTCGGCCACGACCGGCTGCCCAAAACTGCCGAACTCTCTCCTTGGGCTCTCGTAATTTTGTTTCAAAACGAATTCTAATGTTATCTTGTTCTTTCAATAGAGCTGCGAGTGGGAGGCATAGGAGTGGCCGTTTGGATTGACAAGGATGGTCGCGAGCATTTCCGCTTCGACAAGAACGACTTAGTTCGATTGAACACTGCTGCGCATAAACTCGACTTTCTAGACCCGGAGCAGTTGTTTCAATCCATCGAAGCCTGTCATCAATCGTCATTCGTGGCGATGATCTTCCGCTACGGTTCCAAATACAACAGGGGGGAACACTGGCAGGAAACCTTGAGCCAGGCCAGGGTCATTCCTGGAGAGCAACCCTACGATTCATTGCTCCTTATTTCAAAAGATCTGGCTGAGTGCGGCGACGGGCAGGAGATCATGAGATACTCTGGTGAGATTGCCAGCCTCTTCGACCGCTTGGATTTCGATCCTCAGCGTCGTTTGATAAAGCTCGGAATCGCCTATTTTATATTCAACGAACATGAGCGATATCAATTGTGCAAAGGGAGTTGGGAGTGCAATCATTGGTGGCACAAGATGCCTGACAGTGTCAATTCGAAAAAACGAGGAACTCCTCTCCTAAACCTAATTAAAAAGTGGCTCCGTTGAGCCTCCCTGGAATCCCGACGGGAGGCCTAAAAGTCTCCAACGATCACAACTCTTCGATGGTTCTCTTCAAACGATGTAAATAGTATAGTCAGTCAAAACAAATCACTGAACATCTTAGTAGAACCGGAACTCAGCCATGATCATAGTCAAACACAAAAACACTCAATTAAGCTTTGTTCTTCTGGGAACAGGTTATGGACACGCTCAGACCTCCATGCCATCGGCTGTTTTTGGTCACGTCTACCCAGATGAGACTGAGGAGACGCATGTCATGCTTTGCATCTGTGATGGCCACGGAGAGATCGCCTGGTGTCCATCGGAAGAGCTCGAAGTTGTTTCTGTTGATGGCGTCGATATTCAAGCCCTTCCCAATATCAACACCTTCTCTCAGCAGAAGAAGTCGGATCGCCCCAGTTCTAAACCGAAGGGCTCAATCAAGCAGAAAGACGATATCGCCGAAGAGGAAGAACCCACTGAAATGCGTTGCGCTCGCTGCGATAGAGTCTTAAGCGGCCCGATTTGCAAACACTGTGATAAAGATTGACAGAGTCCAGGGTTGGGACCAAGTGAGCTGTGCTGCCTGTGCCGAAGAACGCATAGATTCAGACGGATCTGCCAACCTTCAAAGAATGACCGAATCAGCAAGGTATCAAAGGTCCTGTGAATGCCTGATGAACTGAACTTACTGCGTTCCAAATATCAAGCATGCCTGATCGGCAGCGCTCTTGGGGATGCCTTTGGTTATCCCTTTGAATGCATCAATTTCTCGGAGCGGGAAACTCTACTGGAAAAATTGGACCATCGCGCCAATTCTTCTCTCCCATGGAGCTTCAGCGATGACACACAAATGCTCATTGATCTGGGGCGCTCACTGATCAACGCGGGACAGCTTGATCAAGGAGATCTATTGCGATCACTGCGCGAAGGCTATGATCCGGTCCGAGGCTATGGGAAAGGTATGAAGCTGATTTTTCGCGCCATGGACAGCGGCCAGAGCACCGACTCCTTGGCCCGAGTGGCATGGGTTGAGGGATCGAAAGGCAACGGCGGCACCGTGCGTCTCCCTCCCTTAGCGTGCTTTTACCACCTCTATGATGATTTGGAGACCCGGGCGAGGAGGGCCTGTTGCTGGACCCATGCCCACAGCGAAG
>JARGOJ010000555.1:0-2601 GCA_029210225.1 Planctomycetota bacterium | reverse complement strand
AGCCAGCGCCGTCTTCGCCCGAGGCATCGATCTTGTGCTCCGCCTCTCAGACCCTTCGGAATTCTCGTCCTCAGCATTCATTGAAGAGCTTGTCCCAGTTTGCGTCGGTGGATCATCACTCCAAAAAAAGATCCTTGGCATCAATCAATTTATTGCAGAGGAGAGACCCACCCAGGAAGTCATTGAGATTCTGGGAAATGGAACCCTCGCCATCGAATCCGTCGCGACAGCGTTGTACGTGTTCTGCGGAAAAGCTCAGAGCTTCCAAGACACGGTGATCCATGGGGTCAGCATGGCGGGAGACACTGACACCATAGGAGCCATGTGTGGGGCCTTGGCGGGAGCACTTCATGGCCTTGATGCTATCCCAAGCCTGTGGATGGAGAACTTGGAGAATGGAGCTCAAGGGCGAGATTTTCTCTTAGAGTTGGGGGCGAGAATCTTTCGACATTGGCATCAGCGCTTGATCGGTGAGATCCCAACTGAAACTCACTAATCCATTTATTTTCCATTATTGTCGAGTTACTAAGAACGATGGGTCCTCTACGGCACTTTCCTGCCAATGATGAGCGGGCGCCCAGGTCTCAATCCGTCCGTTAGTATAGATCCTTGAAAGCCATTGTCATTGAGCAGTGCGACCATGCGCTCTGGTTCGCAAAGCCATAATTCATGGGTCTCTTGGAAGGTCTCAATCCCCATTCCCTGTCTCCCAATCATCCAATGGAAATCATTCAAAGAGAGTCTTCCTTCCCGCCTTGAATAATGCTGACGGCAAATTTTCAATTCTGGAGAGGAGTATGTCTGCATATTGACTGTTCCCCCGCGAAACTGTGAGGGACTGACCCAAGGATCAATCACCACAACTCCATCCGCTTTAAGGGCCTTATTGAAACACTGAAATGCCTTGGCGATTTCCTGCTCACCAATGAGATAGCCGATGGAACTAAAGAGGCAGAGCACCGCAGAGACTTCGTCGTCAATCTCGAAGCATCCCATATCCGCTTCAAACAACGGCACTCCGGCGACCTTCTCCCGGGCTATCGCTAACATCTCCGGGCTCTTATCAAATCCCGAGACATGATAGACGTCTCGCAAATGCTTCAGATAGCGGCCCGTTCCACAAGCAGCCTCAAGTATCGCCGAGCCGTCGGGGACTCGGAGGGACGAGAGGATCTCATGTAAACGAGCGGCATCCTTCTCGTAGTCGCGATCCTGATAGATGAGGTCGTAGAGATGCGCTCTGCTTGAGTAGAGAGGAAATCGGTTCATGGGAAGCCTCACAGTGCCTTTGGGACTCTCATTGCGTTCGATCAAAGATCAACAAATCTGATGGTCACGCGTCCTCAACCCCATGACAACTCTTCTTCTCCAGAACTCCCTTGATAAATATGTACAAATACAGAACAATATCGAACTACCAGCAACATCGCTGCAACGGATCATTCCGAAAACCCATGACACAAAAAGAAAAATAGGGAGCACAATCCTTTATAAACATGCAACTTAAGAAGGTTCGCAGCAGCTTGTTTATATTTTGTTTATATTTAACCTGTGATTTTATATACAAAGCTCGTATAGTTCCCGGAACGAAGAAACAATTCTCCAGAAAAGGATCAGCCATGAAACTCATAAGCATCCCCACCATTCTTGCTTTGGCCTTTCTCTTCCTCAGCACTGCCCAAGCCGAGGAAAAGATCATCGCCAACTTTGACGATATCAAGGGACCCCCATGGCGATCCGTCAACGACCGCGTCATGGGCGGCCTCTCCAAGGGAGAACCAAGCGTCAATAATGGAGTGCTAACCTTCAAAGGAGTGATCTCGCTCAAGAACAACGGAGGCTTCTCCTCGGCAAGGACCGCAAAGAAAGTGATAGACCTGTCCGCATACGACGGTCTCGCTCTAAGAATTAAACCTGACGGGCGCAAATACCGCCTCACAATTGAAAGCAAAAAAACTCCCCGCTACTTTCAATTGCAATATTGGGCCGAATTAAAGGTCAAGCCTGGCGTTTGGCAAACCATTCAAGTACCCTTCAGCAAGTTCTACCCAACAACCTTTGGACGACGCCTTCCTCGGCCAAAACTCGACAGGAAGTCCATCAACGCCATTGGATTTATGCTCTACGACAAGAAAGAAGGCTCTTTCGAGATCAAAGTTGATTCTATCTCCGCCTACAATGGCAAAGCCCCAAAAACTACTGCGGGAACGACTCCTTCAAACACCATCGTCGATCTCGCAGTGAAAGCCGGCACCTTCAAAACTCTCCTCGCTGCCGCCAAAGCCGCCGGCCTCGCCGAGCTACTTTCCGGTGATAAGCCACTCACCGTCTTCGCCCCAACCGACGCCGCCTTTGCGAAGTTACCCAAAGGCCTCGTTGCAACTCTGCTCCTAGCTCGAAACAAAGACGCTTTAATCCGCGTTCTCACTCACCACGTCGTCCCCGGCCGCGTTGATGCCGCTACGGCCCTCAAAGCCTCCGCTGCAAAATCCGCCGCGGGAACACAACTGAAGTTCAATCTGAGCTCCGGGCGTCTTCAAGTGAACGGAGTCAAGATTACAGCGACAGATCTCCCCGCCTCAAACGGTTTCATTCACGTTG